>JAUPKZ010000046.1 GCA_030837195.1 Campylobacterota bacterium | reverse complement strand
TCAGGCGCGAGACGAGGTCGGCTCAAAAGAGCGATGCTTGCCATGAGGCGATCTGTATCCAGTGCCGCGGAGCGGCTGATCGAAATCATCTCGGATATGAATCCGCCGGATTTCGATTCACGGCGGCGATCTTCGGCTAAATATAAACCCAGACCGGCACCGAGAGCCAGGCGGTCATCGAAAAAGGGCTTTGCCAGCCAGATCTGGGTGGTCAGCCCGTTTTCACAGAGCTTTATTAAGGAAATTTATCGGATTTTAAAAAAGGACGGTGTTCTTGTTTTAAGCACACCGGTAAAAGCGGCGGATTTGGTAATTAAAACTCTTGGATTTTTCCCCAAAAGAGAGGGCGAATTAGGAGAACTTTTAGATAAAAGCGTTATTAAGCGTTGTGATCTTTTAAGTTTTTAAGATGCTGAACTATCAAAAGATTTTTAGAGGTTATATCGTAATGGGTTGCTAAAATGGAAGCGGCAAAGTAACCGCCGGATTCATCACCGTGGATTCCGCCTATAACAAGTAGTGTGGTATTTGAGTCACTATTTTGTTTTTTTATGATGTGGATGTCTGCAAGTAGAGATATTGAGGTTATGAATAAGATGAAAACTAATCTAATCAGATAAATTATCATCTTAGTTTTTTACTTTTCAGAAATAATTTGAATTTTATTATTTTCAAATTTTACAATTAATGCCTTGTCTCCTGTAAACTTAAATGAATCGGATCTATAAAACTCTTTAAATGTGATTTGATAGAGATTTGTCGTATTTGGGTACGGAATAACATTTATGTTATTAAATATGATGCTTTTTCTCTCCCCTTTGCTAAATATTCGGCTTTTATAACTTTTAAACTGCTCAAAGTTCATTCCGTCATCTTTGACAAATTCGCTTGAGTAAAAGCTTAGATAATTTTCTATATCATCATATATCCAAGCGTATCTCCAAGCGTAGAGTTGTGATAGAATAGTTGTTAGAACTTTTTTTGATACATCTTGTTTTATTTTTGTATCGTTTATAATTAAAATTGTTTTTTCTATATCTATATTTTTATCTAAACATTCAATATTTGAATTATTTATCGCTATGCATCCTTTTGTAAACTCATCTCTTGAAGATTGCTCAGGAAGACCGTGTATCCAGATGCCGGAGCCGTTTTTACCCCTATATGTGTCATATATATTTGGATAAGATGTCACAAAAGCAACCGGACCGTAAAATGGGTCTAATTTTGTCTCTTTGGATAGTTTTTGTACTAAATTATAAATTCCGATTGGAGTTTTTAAATCCCCCTCTTTTGTTTTATCTCCGTTCATTTTACCCAAATAGGCACTATGCTTTTTTTTAAAAGTAAAACTGTTATTTGCGTCTAGTGAGTAATATTCCAAAGAAGATGTAGATTTATCACATGCTAAAACATTACTATATGACTCTATATAACCAAACTTAGTATCTTTTTGTTCTACTATACTGCTCCAGTACTCCTCTTTTGCGAGTTCCAAATCCATTTGCTTTTCAATATTTGTTATACCGTTTATTCTGTAATTTGTTAAAATATCATTAGCTAAAACATTTGATATAAACATTGATATGAATAACAGATATTTCATGAGCTGTATCCTATTTTTTCTAAATACGCTTTATCTTTTGTCCAGCCTTTTTTTACGACTACTTCTAGGTCCAGGTAGGCTTTTTTTCCGCTTAGAGCTTCTATCTTTTCTCTTGAATATTTTCCGATTCTCTTTATGGCATCACCGCCTTTTCCGATAATGATACCTTTTTGCGACTCTTTTTCTACGATAATGGTAGCAAAAATTTTATCTAGCTTCTCATTCTCTTCAATCTTGTCTATAAGCACATCCGATTCATAGGGAACTTCGTCGCTTACGCATGAAAAAATCCCCTCTCTTATGAAGCCTGCATATATGTCTCTTACAAGTTCGCTTGTTAAATCATCGGGATTGTATAGAAAAGGAGAAGAGGGAAGAAGTTTTGAGATGGTATCGAGAATATCTTTGTGGCCTACTTTCTTAGGAACCGCTACGGGTATAAGCGCTTCGAAATGATCTGAAAATTGGTTGTATTGTGCTATTTTTTTGAATAATTTTTCTTGTGAAACCTGATCTATTTTGCTAAGTAGTACAATGTGTTTTACTTTGTTGTTATTTAGTTTTAGAAATTTTTCATAGTTTTCTATGCTGTCTGTAACCGGAGCTAAATAGAGTATCAAATCACAATCGCCCATAGCTTTCATCGCTTCATCGAGCATAAATTGATTTAAAACTTTTTCTCTCTCGTGCAACCCCGGAGTGTCAACAAAGATAATTTGGGTATCGCCGTGCATAACGATGGCGTTAGACCTTTTTCTTGTTGCATTTGCTTTTTGGCTTACCATTGCAATTTTTTCGCCTAGAAGCGAGTTCATAAGAGTGCTTTTTCCCGCATTTGGGCGACCGATGAGTGAGACGAAGCCTGCTTTAGTCATATTTTTTCCTATAAGATATATCTTGAGAGATCATTATTTTCAACTACTAAATCGAGCTTTTTATGAACTAACTCTGAAGTGATGATGTACTTTTCTCCACTGTACTCATCAGCATCAAAACTGATCTCTTCTAATACCTTCTCAAGTACGGTATGAAGTCTTCTTGCTCCGATATCTTCGGTAGTTTCATTTGCCTTATGTGCTAATTTTGCCATAGCTTTTATTGCTTCATCTTCAAAAACAAGTTCCATGCCCTCAACGCTAAGGAGTGCTTGGTACTGGCTAAGAAGTGAGTTTTTTGTTTGTGTTAGTATTTGGTACAGCGTCTCTTCGGTTAGTGATTCTAACTCAACCCTAAGAGGAAATCTTCCCTGAAGTTCAGGAATTAAATCGCTTGGTTTTGTCAGATGAAACGCGCCTGCTGCGATGAAGAGAATATGATCAGTATTGATGACGCCATATTTTGTCGTTACGCTGCTTCCTTCAACAATGGGAAGTAAATCTCGTTGAACTCCCTCTTTGCTTGGGTCGTTTCTTCCTTGAGATTTTTGGCTTACGGCAATTTTATCAATTTCGTCTAAAAAGACTATTCCTCCATCCTCGGCTCTCTTTAGTGCTTCGGCTTGGATATTTGCCATATCTAGAAGTTTTGAGCTTGCTTCAAGTTTTAAAATAGATTTTGCATCCTTCACGCTTACATTTTTTTTGTTATCTTCTTTATTTATCTGTGAAAATATTCTAGAAAAGCTCTCTTGAACTTTTGCCATTTCAGGTGGAAGGTTTGAGTCATTAAACTCAACTTGTAGTTTTTGAACTTCAATTTCTATGATTTTATCATCCATCTCGCCTGAGATAACTTTTTCTTCCATAGATTTAAGAAGCTTAAGGTAGGCTTCTTTTTTTTCTTCACTAGCCCCAAAAGGAAGAGGGGATACAAGCTTTTCTACTATCTTGTTAACAACATAGTTTTCTATTTTATCTCTATTTTGTTCCTCTTTTTCACTTCTTACCATGGCTATGGAAGCGGCAACCAAGTCTCTTATCATCGACTCGACATCTCTACCGACAAACCCGACCTCCGTGTATTTGCTTGCTTCAACTTTTACAAACGGTACGCTCATCATTTTTGCAAGGCGTCTGGATATCTCTGTTTTGCCGACTCCTGTTGAGCCTATCATTAAGATATTTTTTGGTGTAATTTCTTTTTGAAGCTCCCCGCTTAAGCACATTCTTCTATATCTTGTTCTAAGAGCAATGGCGATGGCTTTTTTAGCGCTTTTTTGTCCGATAATATATTTGTCTAAATATGAAACAATCTCTTTTGGTGTTAAGTTCAATTTGTATTTCCGTCCAGTATAAGAGTTTTAATATTGTGATTTGTATATATGCATAATTCGGCAGCAATTTTAAGGCTCTCTTTAACAAGTTCCTCTTCGTCTAAAGAGGCATGTCTTTTTAGCGCTCTAGCAGCAGCAATGGCGTAGTTTCCACCACTTCCTATGGAAGCTATTTCACCGTCTTCGGGTTCAACTACATCACCGTTACCTGTAAGTATGAAAATGTGTTCCGTGTTTAAAACTATCATCATAGCTTCAAGGCGGCGAAGGACTTTGTCCTTTCTCCATGCTTTTGAAAACTCTATAACCGACTTTAGAATATCGCCTTTTTTGTCTTCTAAAAAGCTCTCAAACATCTCAAAGAGGTTAAAAGCATCTGCCGTGCTTCCTGCAAAACCGGCAAGTATTTTACCGTTGTATAGTGAGCGGATTTTTGTTGCATTGCCTTTTAAAACCGTACTCCCAAATGTAACTTGCCCGTCTCCGCCGATTACCGCTTTGTTCTTTCCTTTATACGCAAGAATGGTAGTAGCATCAAACATTATTCACCCGTAACGCTTATGTGCAGGGTTGCATGTATGGCATGACCGAGCTTGAAATCTAAGTTATGTTCCCCGACACTTTTAATAGCTATTTTATCGGTAATATGTTTTTTATCTATCTCGATATTGTGTTGTTCAAAGAGTGCATGTGCTATCTCGTCTTTTGTAATTGAACCGAATAGATGCCCGTTTTGACCAAGTTTTTTCTTGATAATAATTTTTAATTTATCAAGTTTTGCAGCTAAATCTTTAAGAGATGCTATCTCATTTGCCAAGTTTTGTGCCGCAATTTTTTCATCTTCTTTATGTTTTGCTAAAACTTCTTCCGTTGCATGCTTTGCAAAGCCTTTTGCAATAAGAAAGTTTTTTCCGTAACCGTCTTTTACCTCTTTTACTTCGCCTGCTTTACCAAGCGCTTTTACATCTTTTACCAATAATACTTTCATATATTTCCTATCTCTCTATTTCGTTGCCGTATGAGACAATTCCGTAAGTTAAATTTCCTATCTTTGTATATCCCATATCTCTGAGTATTCTTGCACAATGAGCGCTTCTGCTTCCGACATGGCAATAAAGAATGATGTTTTCATCTTTGTTTAGATTTGCACTCTCAAGTGTTGCAAAAAAACTGCTTGTAGGGCATAAAATGTCTGCACCTTTAATGTGCCCCATATTCCACTCCATATGCTCTCTAACATCCATAAGTTTAAAATTGACCATTCCAAGCGCTCTTGCTTCTAAAAGAGATGAGAGTTCATCACCGTCAAGCTCTTTTTCACTTAAAAGAGATTCGGCTTCTTTTTTTGTCAATCCTCTTGAGTGAGTATGCACCGCTTCTTCCATATCCATTTCTGCTCTTTTTTTATCCGCATACTCAGGTGTGCAGTAGATGCCGCAATGACATACGCCGTCTTCTATCATCTCTTTTTCGATGGCAGGTTTGCAAGGGCAGATACGATCATCTACGCTTCTTGCTTTTCCATCCACCACCTCTACCATATAACATGGACAGAAGCGTTTTCCGTACATTAGATTGTTTCGTGCAAGCCCCATTTGCACACCTTCATTTACTTCTGCTTGAGGGTTGTAAACCCAGCCAAACTGTTTGATAACTTTGTCCGTAAATTTTACGGTTTTTACAAGTTCATCTTTAAATTCTTGAGAATTTGGATCTATTTTAATAATTGACATGATTATTTATTCCCTCTTGCTTTTCCTGCAATTATAAATCTTAGAGCATTTAGTTTTATAAAACCTTGAGCATCTTTTTGGTTATATACTTCATCTTTTTCAAATGTACAATACTCAGGATTAAAAAGAGTTTTTTTAGACTCTCTTCCTACTACGCTTACATTTCCTTTGTAGAGTTTAAGTCTAACCGTTCCTTCTACATGTGTTTGAGTTTTATCGATTGCCGCTTGAAGCATCTCTCTCTCAGGGCTAAACCAGTATCCTTGATAGATGAGCTTTGCATATTTTGGCATAAGTTCGTCTTTTGCGTGTGCCGCTTCACGGTCTAGTGTTATAGACTCTATTGCTCTATGAGCTTTTAGCATAATCGTTCCGCCAGGAGTTTCATAACATCCGCGGCTCTTCATACCGACATATCTGTTCTCAACTATATCTGCTCTACCTATACCGTGCTTATTGCCGTATGCGTTTAGTGTTGCAAGAATTGTTGCCGGACTCATCGCTTCGCCGTTTATAGCTATCGGGTCGCCGTTTTTGTACTCAATAGTTATATATTCGGGAGTATCGGGAGCATTTTCGGGTGCTGTTGTCCAAAGCCACATAGACTCTTCAGGCTCTGCATTTGGATTTTCTAGGTGAAGCCCTTCATAAGAGATATGAAGAAGATTTGCATCCATTGAGTATGGAGAGATTTTTGGGTTGCCGTTTTCATCCATATGCTTTTGAGAGATTTCTATGCCATGCTCTTTTGCATAAGCCAAAAGCGATTCTCTTGAGTTTAAGTCCCACTCTCTCCAAGGAGCTATAACCGTGATATCAGGATTTAGTGCCAGATAACCAAGCTCAAAACGAACTTGATCGTTTCCTTTGCCGGTTGCTCCGTGACTTACTGCATCCGCACCTACTTGTTTTGCTATCTCTATTTGTTTCTTTGCGATAAGCGGTCTAGCTATCGAAGTTCCAAGGAGGTATTCACCTTCGTAAATGGCATTTGCTCGAAACATAGGAAACACATAATCTCTAACAAACTCTTCTTTGATATCTAAGATAAAAATATTCTCAGATTTAATGCCCATTGCTAAGGCTTTTACCCTTGCAGGTTCTACCTCTTCGCCTTGTCCGAGATCGGCAGTAAAAGTTACGACTTCCGCATTGTAAACATCTTGCAGCCATTTTAAAATAATACTTGTATCAAGCCCGCCGGAATATGCTAAAACTACTTTTTTAACTTCTTTTTTCATAATCATAACCTTTTTTAAGCAAAATAATTGTGGATATTTTACCCTAAAATAGATTAAATGACGGTTAGTAAACCTTACCCTTTTGAATCAAATAAAATTCCGGTTACTTCCTGCATTTTAGGTAACAACTGTTCTGCTTGTTCTGCCGGAAATCTTCTTATCATCTTGCTTGTTTCAGAATCTATAACAGAAACATAAAAAATATCCTGCTGATCAACGCCAAATCTAACACTCGTACTCATAGGAGATAGAGCTTTGTTTAACTGATCCACCAAGTCTTGCACATTTTCTTTGCTGTCAAGCTTTTGAGCATTTTTAGTATTTTCATGCTGCATCTCTTTAACAAGATCTACTTGTTTTGGTTCTTGAACTTGCTGTACCTGTGCAACTTTAGCCTGCGATTCTTGTGAGCCGAATTGTGATTGTTGCTGTCTTGCAACATTTGCTATGCCATCCATGACTTACTCCTTACAAAATTTAAATAATGTCGTATAGCACAAAATCGACAATTAAAAAAATAACTTTAATCAAAAAATATAAAATATATGATACGCTTGCATTTAATGAAAGTATATAAAGAGTTATTGCAAGCAGAACCGGTATTAAGGCGCCTCTCAATAGTGCAGCTTATAGCATATTTTGGGGCGTGGTTTAGCAATGTGGCAATTTATACGCTGCTTTTGGATATGGAAGTATCTGCCCAAGTAGTTGCTTTTGTTGCAATGCTTCATTTTTTAGCAGGTATAGTTCAAGCGCCATTATCAGGCTCAATAATTGATAGTGTAAAACCGAAAAAACTTTTGCTTTCTTTGCTTTTGCTTGAGATATGCGCAACATTTCTATTTATTTTTATAGATAATAAGAGCGATTTGTGGTTTTTGTATCTGCTTATATTTGTAAAAATGGCAGCTGCTAGCTTTTACTTCACTACCGAGATGTCGCTTCTTCCAAAACTCTTAGACGGCGCAAAATTGCAAAAAGCAAATGAGATTCATTCAATTATTTGGTCTTTTTCATATACGCTTGGAATGGCAATAAGTGGTTTTGTAGTTTTTTGGTTCGGGGTAAAGGTGGCTTTTTTACTTGATGTACTTATGTTTTTGATAGGGTTTTTCTTGCTTTTTGATTTGAAAATAGAGGTGCAGAGTCAAAAAAATAGAGAAAATTTTATAGAGATGATGATAGATACATTTAGATACTTAAAAATAACCCCCAAAGCTTTTCATCTGATGCTAATACACGCTTTTGTCGGACTTAGTGCATTTGATGCGCTTATCGCTTTAATGGTTGATAAGTATTATGCTTCTATAATTGCAACTTCACTTGCTCTTGGGCTTTTAAATGCTTCAAGAGCCGTCGGTTTGGTTATAGGGCCTTTAGTTTTGACCAATTGGGTTAGCTCTAAAAGAATTATTTATATATTTATTGCACAAGGTTTGGCGCTTTTTGTATGGGCGAGTTTAATGAAAAATTTTTACCTATCGCTTGCAGCAAGTGTTTGTGTAGGTTTCTTTACGACTACTCTGTGGTCTTATACTTATACGCTTTTGCAAAAAAATATTGAGTCTAAATATTACGGTAGGATAGTTGCATACAATGATATGCTCTTTTTAACTTCGGCTTCTCTAACATCATATATGATAGGATATTTAGCTACAAAGGACTTTTCGCTAGAAGCTATTACGGCTTTTATAGGCATAGGATTTATAGTCGGCGGAGCCTATTTTACATGGGTGCTTAAAACTCAAAAAATTATATAAGGAAACATAAAAATGGCATCTGGGATTTTTTTACTTTTAGACGATATTGCAATGTTGGCAGATGATGTGGCGGTTGCAAGCAAAGTTGCTACGCAAAAGACGGCTGCAATACTCGGAGATGATTTAGCCGTAAATGCCCAAAAGGCAACTGGTTTTGACCAGTCGCGAGAGCTTGCTGTTATCTGGGCTATTACAAAAGGTTCTCTAAAAAACAAGGCTATTATCTTGCCAATAGCATTTATTTTGACGGCAATAGCGCCTTTTTTAATCACTTTTATACTTATTTTGGGTGCTTTGTTTTTGTTGTATGAGGGCATCGAGAAGATAGAGGAGTATCTTTTTCACAGAGGGCATGATGAAAAAAACGAAGAACTACTTCATTCGACTAAAGATAATATTTTAGAATTAGAGCAAGAGAAGATAAAATCAGCCGTTATAACAGACTTTATACTATCCATAGAGATAGTCGTTATTGCTCTTGCGGCGGTAGCAGCAGAGCCTTTTGGCGTTCAAGTCACATCAACCGTTATAGTTGCGTTAGTTGCAACTTTCGGTGTTTACGGGCTTGTTGCCATGATAGTTAGAATGGATAATTTAGGCTTCTGGCTTATAGATAAAAAATATGCAAAAAGCGGGATGTTTATGATAGAGGCTATGCCAAAGCTTATAAAGGTTTTGGCTTTTGTAGGAACAATAGCAATGATTTTAGTAGGCGGCGGAATACTTGCACACAAGATAGAGTTTTTTCATCACTATTTTATAGACGGTGTGCCTCTTATTGTTTATGATTTGCTTATAGGATTGGTTGTAGGCGTTATAGTTTTGTTTGTTGTGAAGATCATTCAAAAATTTTTGCCGAGTACTAAATAGGCTATGGGTATGATATATAAAACAAAAATAGGCGATATAGATTTAAGCAGAGTCATCAGGCTCTATCCTGCCGTTGTTATAGAACTTGATGGCGATATAGCCGAGATGAGTTTGGAATGGGCAGAGATGAACGGTGAGAAGGTAAAGATAAACTCATATGTTTTAGTTTTTGACTTTACTCAAAGCGGTGAGAAAAGCAGAGATAAAAAAGAGCTTCATTTTGATTCAAGGGATGAGTTGATATTTGCAATGCAAGAGGTAGCACAATTTTTTCAAGACTAATTTCTAGTGATACTAAAAAAGTAATCTCTATAGCAATTCCTGCCGCACTAAAACATCTTGTAGATATTTTGCAAATTCTAATAGATATGCTTATGGTCGGTATGGTAAGTGTTTCGGCTCTTGCGGCTGTTGGTATGAGTATGCAGTTTATGATGATCATAAATGTTCTTATGACGCTCTATGTAGTCGGCGGAAATGCGCTTATATCTCGTTTTATAGGGCAGGGAAGAAGGAGAAGAGCGTCGGCGCTTTTGTATTCGCTAGGGATTCTTGCGGTAGTGCTAAGCATTTTTGTTTCTATCGGCGGATATATGGGAAGTGAGACTTTTTATGCTTTGATGGGAGCAAAAGAGGATGTTGTAAGAGAAGGTACTCTTTATTTTAAAATCATATCGCTCGGCATCGTTTTTATATTTGTGGATACGCTTCTTTATAATGCGCTCTCGGCGGCAGGAGATACTAAAAATTCTCTCTACATAAAGCTTGTTTCAAGTGCAATAAATGCGTTTTTAAACTATGTGCTTATTTTCGGTCATTACGGGTTTGATGCTATGGGCATCGAAGGTGCGGCGTATGCTACCGTAATCTCATATGTATTTAATGTTGCAGCATACTATTTGCTTTTAAAAAAGAGGGATTCTAAACTTTATATTTTGCCGATTATGAGGATTGAGGATATAAAAAGAGCCATAAGTGTCGGCTGGAGTGCCGCGCTTGATAGAGGAGTTTCAAGCTTTTCATTTTTGCTTTTTGTCTCCATAATAGCAGCTTACGGAACTGCGGAGTTGGCAGGGTATCAGGTCGGGCTTAGAATTGAAGGCATAGCATTTATGCCCGGATTCGGTTTTGCCATAGCTGCTTCTGCGCTTGTCGGACAGAGTTTGGGTGCTAGAGATAAAGACAGAGCTTATAAAATGGGAATCATAAGCGCTAGAGTAGCCTATATTTTTATGGGAAGCGTGGGTGCGGTGCTTATACTCTTTCCCGAGTTTTTAGTCGGTTTTTTTACAAAAGATGCACAAACGCTAGCCGTTGCTTCATACTATCTTATCTTGGTAGGACTGGCGCAAATCCCGCTTGCTATAATGTTTGTCTATTCGGCAGCTCTAAGAGGTGCGGGTGCAACTAAGACGACACTAAAAGTAAATATACTCTCTTTATGGATTTTTAGGGTAATTCCGTCTTACATAGCGTATAAATTGGGCTACGGGATTGTTGCTATCTTTATCATTATGAATGTTGAAACTCTAATAAAAGGTGTCATATACTGGTATATCTATAAAAAAAGAGTATGGCTGGATACGAAGATTTAAGAATAAAAAAATATAAATTGTATATAATCATAACAAAATATTATTTTGAGGTAAAACAAGATGGATAGGCTTCTGAGTGAAAAATCAACGATTTTAGCGGTAGATGATACCCCGGGTATTCTTAGTTTGATAATGGAGCTTTTAAAAGACGAGTACAACCTAAAGCTTATCAATAGCCCAAAAAAAGCCATAGAGTTTCTTCAAAACAACCATAAAATAGACCTGATACTGCTTGATGTCATGATGCCCGAGATTGATGGTTATGAACTTTGTAAGGTAATAAAACAAAATCCTTTTTATGCAAAAACGCCTGTAGTGTTTTTGACTGCGCTTGAAAAAACTTCTGATATTGTAAAAGGGTTTGAGTGCGGTGCGGTTGACTATGTTACAAAACCTTTTATACCAGAAGTGCTAAAAGCAAGGATAAAAACTCATACGCAACTAAAACTGCTTTACGATGCTATGGCAAAAGAGCTGCAAGAAAAAGAGGATTTGCTTTATAGACAAAGCAGAATGACGACGCTCGGAGAGATGTTTGAAAATGTTACGCATCAGTGGAAGCAACCGCTCTCAACCATAAATATGAGCTGTTCGACTCTGCAAATGAGTTGTGATTTTGATGAGTTAAGCGTAGAGGGAGTATCAAGCGTTGTTGAGACTATTTTGTCGGAGACGGAGCATCTTGCCCAGACTTTGGATGATTTTAGGGATTTTGCAAAAAATGATGATGAGACCGAGAGCTTTAATATCAGACTTCTTTTTGAACATGCTTTAGAAATCCTCTCTTTTAGATTTGTTAAAACAAAAATAGAAGTAGCCAATAATATAGAAAACTTTAGGTACCGCTCACACAAAAACTATATAATCCAGATAATTTTAAATATTTTAAACAATGCCATCGATGTGTTGGCAGACAAAGAGGGCGAGAGATGGATAAGAGCCGACTCTATGATAAGCGCTAAAGAGATTGTACTTAGAATCTGCGATAACGGCGGAGGCATAAAGATGGAAGATGCGGATATGGTATTTGCAAAGTATGTATCTACAAAGAGGAATGATGAGTATTCAGGCATAGGTTTGTATATGTGCCGACAGATTATGCAAAAAAAATTAGGCGCACAGATAAGGGCATACAATAGCACGGTAGGTGCTTGTTTTGAGTTGGCATTTCCAATCGTGCAAGAAGAAGATAAACTCTAAAGGGTATTAAAATGCACTTGAAACTTTTTGTTGCAGTTCTATTTTTTCTGCTTTCTCAATATCTCTTTGCACATGAGTTTAGAGACTCTTTGACAAAAGAGGAGATAGCTTGGCTAGATGCTCATCCTGTTTTAAAGCATACCGGCAATCCTGCCTATCTTCCATATGAGGGGTTTGGTGAAAACGGCAAACATATCGGGGTTGCCATGGAGTATCTTAACAAAATAGAGCAGATGCTTGGCATCAAGATACAAAGAGTTCCGTCTGCTTCTTGGCTTGATGCACTACAAAAAGCCAAAAACAAAGAAGTTGACATAATCTCAAACTACACAAATGATGATGAGCTAAAAGAAACGCATCTCATCTCAAAGCCTTTTATAAAATCCCCTTTGGTTATAGTAAAAAGAAAAAAAGATTTTCAGCCCTTTATCTCTGACTTATCACAAATAAAAGGCGAAATGATAGCATTAGGCAAAAAATACTCTTTTTTAAAGCCTATATTTGAGAAATACCCTGATTATAGTTATGTAGAAGTAGATACTATAGAAAATCTATTGATAGGGCTTTCTGCGGGAAAATATGATGCCGCTTTGGTAACTCTAAACATTGCTACTTATGAAATTTCAGGTCATGGGCTGCGCAATTTGCAGATTACGGGCAGGCTAGATTATGAGATGGAGCTTGGGTTTGGAGTTGCAAAAGAGAATGAGATATTTGTGACTATCGTAAATAAAGTTTTAGATGCAATTACGGAAAAAGAGCATCAAGAAATTTCAAATAAATGGACGCATCTAGAAGTTGAAAGCGGAGTTGATTATAGATATATATATCCACTTTTAATGATTATACTATTTATATGGTTGTTTTATTTTTACCGCAGTTATGAGCTAAATAAAAAGATAGCAAAAAGCAGTGCGAGGCTCTCAAAACTTTTAAAAATTTTTGACGAACATGTCATAGTTTCTCAAACCGACCTTGATGGAAATATAACTTATGCAAGTGAAGAGTTTTGCAGGGTTGTCGGCTACTCTTTAAAAGAAGTTATGGGTAAGAACCACAGAATTTTTAAACATCCCGACAATAACCCGCAGATTTATCAAGAGTTATGGCAAACGATTAAGGCAGGTAAAATTTGGCGAGGCTTGGTAAAAAATCGTAAGAAAAACGGTGAATTTTACTGGGCTGAGACGGTTATAACACACACATATGATGAAGAAGGCAAGATAACCGGTTATATGGCAATCCGCCATGATATAAGTGCAGAGATAAAGCTTCAAGAGTTAACGACCAATCTTGAGGATATGGTAAAAAGCAGAACCGAAGAACTCCAAATGATGCATAGACGGCAAAAAGCCATATTTGA
>JAUPKZ010000045.1 GCA_030837195.1 Campylobacterota bacterium | reverse complement strand
GCCGCATTTTATATTTTTGTGTTGGTTAAATCTTGTAATGACATCAAGCATTTTTGCGCTTTTTGCATCAATATGAGAGTTGTAAGCTATTGCTATGAAGATGATAAAAAAGAGTAGTGCCGAAACAATGGCTTTTTGTTTATGGCTGAGCTCTGTAAAATAGTGCAGAGCGAAGAAAAATAGACCGACAATAAGAAGACCGACGAGATAAGTCATCTAAATCGCTCCTCTTATTTGATAAGTCAAATCTCCCGCGCCAAAACCTATGATAAGCCCCTTGTCAATAGTTTTTAGTGTTTCTTGGTTTTTAACTATATTTATAGAGTTGTTTGCTCTTGTGATTTTATCTGCTAGAGTTAGGTTGTATCTTTTAAATTTTTCGGCAAAGTCTATATCTCTTTTACTCTCTCCTGCAGCCCATACAGGTAAGATGATAAGTTCGCATGCGCCTTCAAAACATTTGATAAACTCTTCAAGATTATCTATTGTGCGAGAGTATTTATGAGGCTGCCAAATAGCAGTTATCTTATCGAATCCTTTAAGAAGCGCATACTCTTTTACTGACTCAAAAGTTGCTTTTATCTCAGTAGGATGATGTCCGTAGTCATCTATGATGACGCTCTCTTTTTGAAGCCCTACAATGTCAAATCTTTTTTTGATGCCTTTAAAATCAAGTATCTTTTTTCTTATCTCTTCAATATCCATAGACTCGTTTGCGGCAAGTATGGCAAGTGAGGCATCAAGAGCTATATGTCTTCCAAATCCCCAAACATCAAAACTGCCCAAATCTTTGAGCGTAAATCTAGTATGCGGCTCATCGTTTATCAAAATGAACTCTATGTTTGTAATATCACGGCTTGGGTAGAGCCAAAAGGCATCTATTTTACCTAGTAAAGTGCTTAAAAATTTATCTTCCGCATTTAAAACACGGTGCTTAGCAGAAGTTATAAAACTTTTATAAGAGTCGTAAAAAAGCTCATAGTTATAGTCGTAATACTCCATATGCTCAGGCTCCGCATTGACCACTATAGCACAGTAAGGATTTGAGTTTAAAAAGCTACCGTCGCTCTCATCTGCTTCAAAAATCATAATATCATTATCTTTGTCGTATCTGACATTTGAGCCGAATGCTTTTGATTCTGCACCTATGATTGCCGAGCCTTCCATTATGGCAGTTAAGATAGCAGTAGTCGTGCTTTTTCCATGTGCACCTGCAACCGAGTAAACTTTAGATGTGTTTAAAATCCGCAATAGCGCTTCACGGCGTGCAAGGACTTCAATACCTTTTGCTTTTGCTTCTACTACCTCGGGATTGTCGGGGCGGATTATGGCAGAGTGTATAACTAAGTCTTGATCTTTTATGGCGCTTGCATTATGAGGTATGGTTATATCCACACCCATCTCGCGAAGTTTTTTTGTGATAACCGTATCTGAGATATCCGAGCCGCTTATGTCGTGACCTTTATAGTGCATATATTTTGCAAGTCCGGAGATGCCTATTCCGCCTATTCCGATAAAGTGTATTTTCATTTAGCCATCCCTAGATTTCGTTTGATATATCAAGCAATTTTTGTGCCTCTTTGCTAAAGGCACTTATGTAAAATGTACCTGCATCCTGTGTTGCTTCTATATCTGCAATCTTGGATAAAAAAGTATCAAAAGCCATATTTTTTTGTGAAGCTATGGTATGAAGTTTTAGGGCTTTGGAAAACTCTTTATCATTGCTAAGACCGCTTAGCACTTCAAAGAGCGCGGCAGCGTCTGAAACCTTGCCTGCGCTGTAATGCTCTATGGCATACTCATATAGCGCTCTTAGTGTCGCAAAATCTTGAACTTCATTCATATCCATAACTCTATGCGCTTCTAGCGTATCGGTTAGCCGTTCAAGTGCCAAATCAAGTATATTCATATAAAAACCGTGAAGCATTTCTTCGTCAAAATTCTCATGAGCCTCTTGTTCTAGCATAAAAAGAGAAGCAATATCTCCGTTTTGCTGTGCATCTAAAACTTTAGTTTTTAATTTATCTATACTCATTTAAGGGCGTCCTTTATTCTAAGAAGAGCACTTCTTGTTTTTTGTTCATCTTCAACAAGCGCAATTCTTACAAAATCTTTACCCGGATTTATGCCATGGGCATCTCTTGCCAAAAACTCTCCGGGTAAAACTTTTACATTGTAATCACGATATAATCTTTTTGTAAACTCTAAAGGAGAGGGGACTTTAAACCATATATAAAAAGATGCCTTTGGAATTTCAATACCCAAAATCTCTTTTGCGGCTTCAAAATTTTTTTTGTAAGTTCTTCTTGCTTCTTTTACATGCTCTTCATCCATCCAAGCAACCGCGGCAGCGCTTTGAAGCGGAAGAGGAGACGCACATCCTATGTAAGTTCTATAGTTAATATACTCTTTTAATATATTTTCATCTCCTGCGATAAATCCTGAGCGAAGACCAGGTGCAGATGAGCGCTTTGAGATGGAGTTGATAACAAGTATATTTTTAAATGAACTATTGCCTACATGCAGTGAAGCCTCAAGAAGTGAAGGAGTGGGTTCATTTGTGTAAATTTCGCTGTAGCACTCATCATTTAAAAGGACAAAGTTGTATTTAAGGGAGAGTTTTACCCAAGTTCCAAGCTCTTCTAAAGTCAGGGTAGATGCGGTAGGGTTGTTTGGAAAATTAAGAATAACAAGATGACATTTGCTAAGCGCCTCTTCATCAATCTGAGGTTTAAAGTTATTTTGTTCAGTCAAGTTAAGGTGGATAACTTTTGCTCTGCTTGCAATTGCAGCACCTTCATATATTTGATAAAAAGGGTTTGTAAATGCCATAACAGGCTCTTTTTTATCAAAAAGGTAAAATTGAGGAAAGTTAAATAGCACTTCTCTTGTTCCAAAAGTAGGGATAATCTGCTCTTTTTTCAACTCAACGCCAAACCTTTTTTTTACAAACTCTATTTGAGCGTTTATCAACTCATCTTCGCCTGCAGTTTTTGGGTATTTTCTCAGTTGTGAACTATTTTGGCATAATGTTTTTTGTATAAAGTCTGGAGTTTCAAATTGCGGTTCTCCTATTGTAAGAGAGGAGGGTTCGTGATTTTTATTTGGAATGATATCTTTTAGTAAATTGTTTAGTTTTTCAAATGGATACGGTTCAAAATTCATAGTATATGCGCCCTTTAATATGATGCAATTATATCTAAAATCTATAAAGGAGAAGTTAATGCTTACTCAAGCTCTTCTAGGCATGCGGCAGTTCCTTCGGATACTCTGCAATAAGGTGAGTCTTTTTCAAAAGATATCATATACGGTCGTTGTGTCATATCAAGAGTTTGTGCAACCTTAGATATCCCATTTAAAATCTCTTTGGTTTTCTCTTTTGCCTCAAAGTTGTTCAGATCAACAATCTCTTCATCTATCATTATAGAGATAAGTGTTTCTTTGGGGTCTTTTGATTCTAGTATATACTCCATCATTTTTTGCGAGTCTAGTCTAGGGAGCCTATATAGCAGTATATGGTATGTGTTTGTGAGTTGAAGCATTTTATTGCTATTGATTTTTTTTATCAACTCTCTTGAGTATTTGCATAAAGGGTCTATAAAAACATAGATATCGGAATTTTTACCGCTTCCAAAATTGATAGCATATTTAGAGATTGCCTCTAAGTCTGCTTTTGGTTTTCGCGCTATAGGAATTGGCTCTAATGCAAAAAGAGTAAAAATAGATAAAAACAGCATAATAAAAAATTTCATACCGACTCCTCTAACTTTGTGGAACTCCAAATTTTTGGGTAATAAGTTCTCCGTCGTTATTGAAAAAAATATAGTATAAAAAGTCTTTTTTTACACTTAACCCTGCTAGGTATCTAAGCGCCAGATTTGCCTGAAGCGAGGCTATATGCATTACTATTGGGGCAGCAATTCCTGCTGGAGTCTTTGATATTATTTTAAAAGCATCTCTAAATGATGAATTTTCAAAAAAGCAGACCTGTCCGTGAAATGCTTCAACGCTTCCGTAAATCCAAGGCAAGTTTTTGTTTTTTGCATAGTTGTCGATTTCACCGCGGGTAGGGAGATTGTCTGTTGCATCTATAATCAAATCAACGGTTATGTTTTTTTTGCACCACTCCTCAAAGTTGCATTCATGCGCAACTGCTTTTACAAACGGGCATCTCTGTTCAATCAACAGTGCATTTAAAGTAGCTTTGTTTTTACCCTCATCGCCTATTTTAAAAGCGATTTGGCGATGAATATTATGAATAGAAACATCATCAAAGTCAATTAGATGTATTTCGCCTATACCGCTAGCGCCAAGCGCAAATGCAAGAGAGCTTCCAAGCCCGCCTGCGCCGATAATGGCTATTTTTTTATTTTGAAGCAAGAGTTGTGTATCTTCTCCCCACAGCTGAACTTGACGGTGAAAATAGCTTAACATTTTGCTTCTCTTTTATGCATTGTCTCTTTAAAGCCCCAGCTCCGCCTTGCATACACGACATCGCTATGACTCATATCTACTATCATAAGCTCTTCTTTGTTGCCCAAATGTTCAAGAAGTTCGCCGTTTGGAGAAGCTAGCAGTGAATCTCCGTAAAAATGCCATGAAATATCATCGGTAGTGTATTCGCCGATTCTGTTTGCTCTTAATACATAACAGTTATGAGTAAATGCTCGGCTTAAGATGAGGTTTTTCCATCTCTCATAAGAGTCAAATGTTGAGACGCTTGGAACTAAAACGCAATCTACATTTTTAGAAGTTATATGTTCCCAAATTTTGTCAAAGTGAAGTTCAAATCCGCTTATAATAGCAAATTTAAAGTTTTCTACCTTGAAAATCGGTGGAGTGCTAATCTCTTTTATCTCATTTGCAAAAAACTTCTCTTCGTTCCAATGCTGGTAGTTTATAAGGATTTGCTGCTCATAATACACGCTTGAAGTGGGTGAGAACTTTGCAACCGTTTTATAAACTTTGCCTTTTTTAACAATGATGAGCGGAGCAATGATTGTAATACCGTATGATGCTGATAGTTCTTTTAAAACTTTGCTTTGATGTAGTGCTTGTTCTTGTATCATAGAGATAGATAGGTTTTGAATTTCTTTGAAAAATGGATTTAGTACATATTCGCCAAGAAGCAGTAGTTTTACTCCCTGTTTATGAGCTATGCGTATATAGTTGTAAAATTTTGTAGAACTCATTCCTTGCGAGCTTAGTTGAAGTACGGCTGCTCTCATTGCGTACTCTTTATTTGATTGATTTTTATCTCTGCATCTTCAAGCATTTTTTGAGCTTCTTGAAGTTCTTTCATCCCTCTCTCATATGCTTTTACGCTATTTTCCAGAGTAATATCCGGATTCATTAGAGTTTGTAAAATATCTTTTGCATTTTTGAGTTTTGCCTCAAAACTAAAATCATTATTGTCCACTTTATAGCCTTTTGTTATTTGTTGTCTTCTTTGTGTGATTTTATGAACTGATGAAGCATGATTTTTATCATCTCTAAAGTCTCCTCATAGGCTTCATCCGTTGCTATAAGTTCGCTCATTTGGTAGGTATTTGCAAATGTTTTGACATCTTCTTCTCTATGTGCAGTTACTTCTTCTGCTAAAATAAAATCAATATTTACAACTTGTTTTTCTTCAACTTCTTTAGAACTTATAGCCAACACAAGTATAATGGCATCGACTTCGCCGAATGTAAAACCGTTTTCTTCAAGCTCTTCTTTGACTAGCGATTCTATCTCTTTTTTTTCTTTAGCGCCTAAAAAAGTAGTTTTGTTTGCCAGATAGAAGTTTAAATTTTTTACTCCATCAAGCGTAAAAAGCGATTCGCCAAAAAGAGAAGAGATAAAAAAAATAGATAAAAATAGAAACTTTTTCACTGTTTTTTACTCTCTGTAAATATTTTTAGCACTTCTTGCATATCTTTTGTAAATTCATCTTTTGTTTTATATGCGATTACTTCATAAATGCTTTTTTGTGTTTTTGGATCTATAAAATAAACGGCAGGAATAAGCGGCGATGCAAACTCATCTGGATAGGTCCCTTTTTCTCTTAGTTTATCTATAGCTACGGGAATAAAATTGCTATTAACATACTCTTTTATTTGAGCATCTTCAAGTGTTTTTCTCTCAAATTTTTTGCACCAAGGACAATAATCCGCAACAACCAGAAGCATTAACGGTTTTTGTTCTTTCTGCGCTTTTTGGAGTGCTATTTTGTACACTCTCTCGTAATTAACGCTTTTTGCAAAATCATCTATTTGTGCGGCGTATAGAGAAAAAATAATACTAAGTGTTAACAATAGTATTTTCAATCTTGTCTCCTTTAACCTTCTAAGATTTCTACGAGTTGTTTTTCAAATTTATCGACTTCAACCAAGAAAGCATCATGTCCATAATCACTCTCTATCTCAATATAAGTATGATTTTTGTTGCCTATTTTATCAAGAGACTCGCTTATCTCCATCATTTCGCTGCTTCTAAAAAGTATATCACTTTTAAAGCTAATGAGGTGCAAATCAGACTTTATTTTACTAAGCGCTTCATTTAAAGAGTCAAATCCGCGTGAGAGATCGTAGATGTTTATCGCTTTTATGATGTAGAGATACGATAGCGGGTCAAACCACTTTGTAAAGTTGTATCCGTTGTACTCCAAAAAAAGCTCTACTTGGTATTTTCCGAAAAGTTCATAAAGTCCATCTGTATTTCTATACTCTCTATCAAATTTTTTCATCATAGAATCAGGCGATAAAAAGCTGATAAATCCTGCCATTCTACCAACAGCCATACCGACTAAGCCGTTTTCTTTTATGGCTTGGGGTTCATAGTACCCGTTTTTAAAATCAGGATCTTTAAGTATAGCCTCTTGAGCGATTTTATTAAACGCTATTGCCCATGGCTGCGTTGCATATGTTGTTGCAAGAGAGATTATTTTTTTTGCAAAGTTTGGGTAAGAGATGGCAAATTGGAGTGCCTGCATACCGCCCATTGAGCCGCCTATAATTGCATATACGCTATGTATTCCAAGCCTGTCAAATAAAATTCTTTGCGCTTTTACCATATCTTTTATTGTAACAACCGGAAATTTATATCTATAAGGTTCATGTGAGGGGTGTCTCGGGCTCATAGGACCCGTTGAACCAAAACAGCTTCCTATGACATTAGTACAAATTACAAAATATTTGTTTGTATCTACGGCTTTGTTTGATCCTATAAGATTGTCCCACCAACCGGCTTTTTTATCGCCTTCATATACCCCTGCGCAATGATGAGAACCGGTTAGTGCATGACAAATAACTATGACATTGCTTTTGTCTTCGTTTAGTTCCCCGTAAGTCTCATATGTTATGTCGTAAGGCTCTAAAATACGCCCGCTCTCTAAATAAAGCGGGTTTGTAAAATGCTCGGTATATGTTTTTAGATTAAGTGGCAACTTTTAAACTCTTTAAAAAAATATAATGCAATTTTAGCGAAAATGCCTTAATAAGAGGCATCACTATAGACAATATATCTCTTTTAAGGTTATGAATCAAGCGCTTGTTTCATATCTGCAATAAGATCAGATGCACTCTCCAAACCGCAAGATATACGGATAAGCCCTGCAGGTACGCCGCAAGCTTTTAGTTCATCATCATTTAGCTGTTGATGAGTCGTTGAAGCAGGATGCGTTATAATAGATTTTGAATCACCTATATTTACTACTAAAGAGTAGAGTTTTGTTGCATCTACTACTTTTATAGCCTCATCAAGAGAGCCTACTTCAAAACTAAGTAACCCACTGCATAAGCCGCCTTCAAAATATTTTTGAGCGTTTTTGTAGTTTGTATTGCTTTTTAACCCAGGATAGTTTACTTTCTTTACTTTTGGATGTGACTCTAAAAACTCAGCAAGGGCTAGAGCATTTTTCGAGTGTTCACGCATACGAAGAGCGAGTGTTTCCATACCTTGAATAAAGAGCCAAGCATTAAAAGGCGATACAACCGCACCCAAATCACGAAGAAGTGAAAGGCGCGCGCGAAGAGTAAACGGCGGAAGAGGTACTTCAACATAAACAAGACCGTGGTATGAGTGATCCGGCTCATTAAAATGTGCATATCTAGGATTTGCTTTTAATTTTTCGACTAGACCTTTTCTCTCCACCAAAATGCCGCCTATGGCAAGACCTTGACCGGTTGTATATTTGCTTGCACTATGAACGGTAATATCCGCTCCATGCTCAAATGGACGACATAAGATAGGAGTTGCGACTGTGTTGTCAACTACTGTCAATATACCGTATTTATCGGCAATTTTAGTAATTGCTTCTATATCTGCCACATCAATACTTGGATTTGTTAAAGACTCAAAAAAGATAACTTTTGTTTTATCATCAATTAGCTTTTCCATAGCAGCAGTGTCATGAACATCAAAAAATCTACTCTCAATACCAAATCTCTTAAGTGTATGTGCGGTTTGAGTTAGTGTTCCGCCGTAAAGCTGTTTTGCGCAAACAATATTATCTCCGGCTTCCGCAGCATTTGCAATTGCAAAAAAGATTGCGCTCATTCCGCTTGAAGTTGCAAGTGCGGCTTCTCCGCCTTCAAGTTCTGCAAACCTTTTTTCAAAAACATCCGTTGTAGGGTTGTTTAGACGAGTGTAAATGTAACCTAACTCTTTTAGAGAAAAAAGGTTTGCCGCATGCTGGGCATCTCTAAACTCATAAGCAGTAGTTTGGTAGATAGGAACTGCCATAGCCCCCTCATTACCTTTTTCATAACCTATATGCAGTGCTTTAGTTTGTATTTCCATTTTGGCCACCTTTTTTTTAACGACATTTTACCAAAAGATAAGTAAATATTATTTTAATAGACCTTTTACCCACTCTTGCATTACCGCATAAAGTTCCTCTCTAGGCGGTTCCATAAAGTCTATTATAAATCTGTCTTCAAATTCACATATGCCGATACTTCTAGGGCGTACCGCCAATATTTTTGTGCTTGGTATCGCTTGTCCAAAACAAAAAATAACATTTTGTGCATCAAGCAGACCCTCAACTATCTGTCCGTTTAGGGCTTTAGTATGTGAGTAATGGTCAAAAACAGCTATAAATGTTGCAATAGGATGATTTTTAATTTTTTCTTTAAAATACTCTACTATTTCTTTTATTGTTGAGACTCTCATTTCGCTTTTTAATAGCTCTAGACTATAAACCGGATACCTGTCCATAAAAACTGTTTTTTTCATATTTTTCCTTTATTTTAGCTACTCTTGTATGCAAATCTCTTTTTTTCTTATGTGTATTATTGTTTGGTATCCTACAATAAAAACTATTATAGTTACTGCCGCAATCATAACATAAGAAAAGATAAGTAAAGAGAAACTCTTTGTTTCATGATACATAATCATAGTGCTTATTGCCATTGCCGCAATAGGAAAAACAAAAGCCCACCAAGATATAAAAAATTTGATTTTAATGAAATTTTTGTACATAAAAGCAACTAAAAGCGTAAAAAACAGAGCCAGATTAAAAAGCATCAATGCAAAAGTATCTATTACTCCAAACATTTTAAAATAGGCTATAAAACCGACTGCAGGAGGTGCAATAAGTATAAAAAGAGTCGGCATAAATTTTACTGCCAGTTGGTTGTGAAAAATAATTCTATTTAAAATTATGGCAAATAAAATAATCCAAAAAAAGATTCCTACGCTAAAAAAGTATATTAAAACTCCCAAGTCAACAAAACCGTTACCCCCGACCGGGACTAAAACATTTCCGACTATAGGTATAAACCACGCAGGGTTTGAGTGGTCAAGCTGTTGATTTTGGTTTATCCAAAAAGAGATGGTATGCATAGTCAAGTAAGTGTGCAAAGCAGTTCCGATGTACCAAAAAGGGGCACTTAAATAAGCAAAATCATCTTTGTATATGATTGCAAGCATAAGCATAGATATAGATATAGCAGCAAAAAAATTTATTCTAATAGGATGTGAGAACTCATTTTTTACGGCTATTGTATATTTTGAGCTTTTTCTTAGATAAACAAATGAGATATACAAAAATATTGCGGTTGTTACTATTGCAAGCATATCGCCTATAAAATGCGGAAATCCAAGAAACAAAGAAGCTTTTTGGTAAGTCATAGTAAGACCACTTAGCCCCATAACAATGGCAAACATCATGATAGGAAAAAATTTTAATCTATCTTGTTGCATCATCAAAAATTCCATACAGACCTCTTTTATTATGTAAAATTATAATTTTGATAAATTTTACTATTAAAATAAATAAAAGTCAATAAAAGTATGATTAACTTTAAAAGATTTAGACTATGATACAATTTCATATGTGATATCATAGGAGGAATTATGAAATCAGTTCGTTTAAGTCTTGTTGCTTTGGTTATGAGTAGTGTTGTATATGCAGGAGAGGTTGACGGGAGCGCGGTAATAGGAAGTGCTATCGGTGCTGCGGCAGGTACTGCTATAGGTTCTGCAGTAGGCGGAAAAGAGGGTGCAGTGATTGGCGGCGGTGCAGGCGGTGCAATAGGCGCTGCTGTCGGAAGCAGTAAAGAATCGACAAGAGACGGTGATTCAAGAGTGTCCGTTAGAGAAAGAGTGATCGTTGTTGAAGAGGATGAGAGAGGCGATAACGGAAAACATAAAGGGCATTATAAGAAAAAGCATAAACATCAACACGGTAGAGATGACTAAAAAAACAGTTTTTAGTATGTAGAATTTCTACATACTAATAAATTATATATGATAGTTTGGCGCTTCTTGAGTGATGATAACATCATGTACATGACTCTCTTTTAAGCCTGCGCTAGTTATCTCTACAAACTCTGCTTTTTCCCAGAAAGTAGGTATATCTTTGCTTCCGCAATATCCCATTGATGAGCGTAAGCCTCCCATCATTTGATGAACTATTCCGGCAATGCTTCCGCGAAACGGTACTCGCCCTTCGATACCCTCAGGTACGAGTTTATCTGCTGCCGTGCCTTCTTGAAAATATCTGTCGTTTGAGCCTTTTTGCATTGCGCCTATACTACCCATACCGCGATATGATTTATATTGGCGACCTTGAAACATTATTGTATCACCGGGTGATTCTTCAGTTCCTGCGAGAAGTGAACCTGCCATGATACAGCTAGCACCTACCGCTAAAGCTTTTGCGATATCACCTGAGTATTTAATTCCGCCGTCTGCTATAACAGGAACACCGTGTTTTCTAGCAGCATCTGCGCACTCTGCAATAGCTGAGATTTGAGGAACGCCTACTCCTGCAACGATGCGTGTTGTGCATATTGAACCAGGTCCTATTCCAACCTTGACACCATCTGCTCCGGCTTGAATCAAAGCTTCAACTGCCTCTGCCGTAGCAATATTTCCGGCAATAACATCTACTTCCAAAGTCTCTTTTATTTTTTTAACGGTATCTAAAATACCTTTTGAGTGACCATGTGCAGAGTCTAAAACCAAAACATCAACGCCGGCATCAACTAGAGCTTTTGCGCGGTCAAATTGTCCGACTCCTATGGCTGCTCCGACTATAAGTCTTCCAAAAGCATCTTTATTTGAGTTTGGATATTCTATGCGCTTTTTAATGTCTTTAATTGTTACAAGACCTTTTAAAAACCCTTCATCATCAATGATTGGAAGTTTTTCAATTTTATTTTGGTGCATAATATCTGCCGCATCATCAAGAGAAATTCCTTTTTTTGCAGTTATAAGAGGCATTTTTGTCATAACTTCACTTGCTTTTTTTGACATATCTTTTTGAAATCTCATATCGCGGTTTGTTAAAATTCCTAAAAGCTTATTGTGAACATCTATAACAGGAACTCCTGAGATTTTAAACTCATTCATAAGCGCGCTAGCTTCTGATAGTGTAGCATCCGGATAGACATAAATAGGGTCTATAATGATACCGCTTTCAGATTTTTTGACTTTTTTGACTTGCTTACATTGAGTTTCAATGTCCATATTTTTGTGGATTATTCCTATTCCGCCGAGTCTTGCCATTGCTATTGCTGCTCTATATTCCGTTACTGTATCCATTGCAGCTGAGACCATAGGAATTTTAAGCGTTATATTTCTTGTGAGTTTGCTCTCTAGCGATACCTCTTTTGGTAGTATCTCAGAGTATTTTGGTACCAATAATACATCTTCAAATGTAAGGGCGCGTTTACGAATTTTCATGATCATTCCTTTTAGGAGGTAAAAGTTATTTATTTTGATATAAAATTCTTTGGATTATAGCTTTTTTGTGGTTAAAAAAAGGTAAAGCAACTATTGTTGATTTGATAGATGCTTTAACTTTTCTCTATATGCCACCATATCAAAGTCTTTAATTTGTGCTACTTCATCATCTATTGCAGCTTTGGCGACAGCGTGAGACACCCATTCCATAAGTCTTTTGTCAAATGGAGAAGGGATGATATACTCCTTGCCGTAAACCATATCCTCTCTATTGTGTGCTGCTTTTACATATTCGGGCACTGATTCTTTTGCCAAAGATGCAAGAGCGACGGCTGCTGCCATTTTCATATTTTCAGTTATTTTTTTTGCTCTTACATCCAGTGCACCGCGAAAGATGAAAGGAAATCCTAAAACATTGTTTACTTGGTTTGCAAAATCGCTTCTTCCAGTTCCTATGATTAAATCATCCCTAATAGATTTTGCAATGTCGGGCATAATTTCGGGGGTAGGGTTGGCGCATGCAAAAATAATAGGATGAGATGCCATTGAGAGTATCATCTCTTTTGTTATGATATTTGGCTTTGATAGCCCAAGAATCATATCTGCGCCTTTTGCCGCATCCTCAAGAGTGCGATCCGTAGTTTCAAGTGCAAACTCTTTTTTCTCGTAGCTTAAATCATCTCTTTTTGTATGGATAACTCCAACTGAATCAAGCATAACAATATGTTCAATACCCAATCGTTTATACATTTTAGCACAGGCTATACCGGCAGCGCCGGCACCAACGACCACAACTTTTAAATTTTTGGCTTTTTTGCCGCTCATCTCAAGAACATTTATAAGACCGGCTGTTGTTATCACTGCCGTACCGTGTTGGTCGTCGTGGAATACGGGAATATTACAAATCTCTTTTAGTTTCTCTTCAATTTCAAAACATCTAGGAGCACTAATATCTTCAAGATTGATACCGCCAAAACTATCTGCAATAGCCGCAACGGTTTTTATAATTTCTTGCGTATCGTTTGTGTTTAGTTCAATATCTACTGCATCTACTTTAGCAAATTTCTTAAAAAGGACGCATTTACCCTCCATCACAGGTTTACCTGCGAGATGACCTATGTTTCCAAGCCCTAAAACTGCACTGCCATCAGAGATAACTGCTACAAGGTTGCCCTTATTTGTGTATTCATACGCTTTATGAATATCTTTTTCTATCTCAAGACAAGGATAAGCAACACCGGGGCTATATGCCATAGCAAGCTCCTGTGTTGTATTGCAGGATTTTGTTATAAGTGTGCCGGTTTTTCCGTTGGTATCAAATTCATTTTTGGCTTTATGAAAGTGTAGCGATTCTTCTTCAAAACTTGACACAATATACCTTTATAATTATTTGTTAAAATTATTTATTTCTCTCTCCAGACTTAATGCCCCGTCAAATAGCGTCTGCTCATCATAAGCATTAGCTATGAGCTGAAGTCCTATTGGCATTCCCTCGGAGCTTTTTGCAACAGGAACAGAGATGGCAGGAAGTCCTGCAAGGTTTACACTGATAGTGTAGAGGTCGCTTAAGTACATCTCCATCGGAGTAGATAGCTCCCCGAATTTGTTTGCGG
>JAUPKZ010000044.1 GCA_030837195.1 Campylobacterota bacterium | reverse complement strand
TATAGATTTATTTAAAAGTTATAAAACCAATCTTTTGATTTTCTCAAAAATGGTTTTTGCTCATAAAACTCATCTTCGCTAAGTTTAAAACGAAAGTTTTTCATATAATCATCTATAAGTTTATAGGCTTCGTTTATCTCTCTAAACTTTTTATCATCACCATCTATCATATCGGGATGATATTTTTTTGATAATTTTCGATACCTATTTTTAAGCTCACTATGAGTTAAACGAGTTGTAATATCTAGTATCTCTAGCGCTTTTTCAAACTCTTCTATATTCATTTCTCTGCCATATCTTTAATTTTTTATCATAACCGATATTTAGCTTTATTGTCAAGGCTATCTTAAGAGCCAAAAGGTTAAAATACGCAAAAAAGTAGGGTTATTTTTGCTAAATCTTCCAAATACACTTGCATTTTTTCGTATCTTACTTGCACCACTTATGTTTTGGGTGATTTTAAATCCGGATGCTTTTACCCAAAACGGGTTTCATATAACATGGAGCTACTATACCGCCGCACTTATCTTTGTACTTGCAAGTGTAACGGATTTTTTTGATGGCTACATAGCAAGAGAATGGGATCAGATGACCATGCTAGGAGCCATCATTGACCCTCTTGCAGATAAAATGCTTACAATTGCTGCATTTTTAGGACTTATGATGGTAGGCGAAGCAAATGCATGGGCTATATATATCATCATCATTCGTGAGCTCTTTATTACAGGCATTCGTACCGTGGCGGTAAGCGAGGGACTCGACATAAAAGCTTCTTGGAGCGGTAAAGTAAAAACGGTCATTCAGATGATTGCCATAGGTTTTTTACTTATGCACTGGCCACTTGGAGAGGAGCTTTTATGGTTGGCGGTTGCACTTACTCTCTACTCAGGTTTTGAGTATCTTTGGGGTTTTAGAAAAGCGATTTTAAAGGATAACAGTTTATGAGTTTTTTAGTATCTTTACTAGTCCTCTCGGCACTTATATTTTTTCATGAACTAGGGCATTACTTAGCAGCCAGAAGAATGGGCGTAAGAGTAGAAGTCTTTAGTATCGGTTTTGGGAAAAAAGTAGCCTCATTTTACAAATGGGGCAATGAGTGGCGTCTAGCTCTAATTCCTCTTGGCGGTTATGTCAAGATGAAAGGACAAGACGACAGTGACCCGAGTAAAAAAAGCTATGACAGTGACAGTTACAATGTAAAAACACCGCTGCAAAAGATGTTCATACTTTTTGCAGGACCACTAGCAAACTTCGTACTAGCATTTTTTCTATATTTCATCATTGCTCTTGGCGGACCAAATATACTCTCTCCCGTAGTCGGCGAAGTCACAAAAGAGTCTCCTGCATTTGTAGCCGGACTTGAGGCAAACGATACCATCCGCTCCATAAACGGCATAGAGATAAAAACATGGGAGGAGATGGCAAAAATCATCGAAACTTCTTCAGACTCTCTTGATATTCAGATAGAGAGAAACGGCTATATAAGACAGATTTCACTTCTTCCAAAGATTACACAAACAAAAAATATGTTTGGAGAAACCATAGAAAAAAAGATGATAGGCATAGCAGCAGCCGGAGTTACACACAAGCTTGAATTAGGTCTTAGCCAAACTCTCTCTTATGCTACAAACCAAACTATTTTTGCTTCAACTATGATATTTACAAGCGTAAAAAAACTAATACTCGGAGAAGTTCCTGCAAATGAACTTGGCGGAGTTATATCTATAGTTAAAATCACATCCGATGCAAGCGAAGCAGGATGGATGAGCGTACTCTTTTTTGCGGCACTCATATCTGTAAACTTAGGTGTCCTAAACCTTCTGCCCATTCCTGCACTCGATGGCGGACACATAATGTTTAACATTTATGAATTTTTATTTAAAAAAGAGGTAAATGAAGAGATTATGGTAAAATTAACCATAGCGGGTTGGGTGATACTTTTTTCACTTATGGGACTTGGACTATATAACGATATAAATAGATTATTAGGGTAAAAAATGAACAAAGAAGAGTATAAATTATATATTGATAATGTTATTAGAAGAGTTGAGTTTGCAAGAGTTAGATTTGATCAAAAACATATTGTCAAAATCGTAGCTATCAGCAAATATTCCACGACAGACGAGATAAAAGCACTTTATCAAATCGGACAAAGAGCTTTTGGAGAAAATAAAGTGCAAGACTTAAAAACAAAAAGCAGCATACTTGAAGAGTTGCCGCTTGAGTGGCACTTTGTAGGAAATCTTCAAAAAAACAAGATAAACAATCTGCTTGATATAAACCCCTATCTTTTTCAAGCTCTTGATTCGCTAGAACTAGCTTATGAATTACAAAAAAAGCTTCAATCCAGAAGTATGACGCTTGATGTGCTGCTTCAAATAAACTCCGCAAAAGAGGCTTCAAAACACGGCGTAATGCCAGAAGATGCAGTTGATGTTTACAAACAAATACTGCAAGAATGCCCAAATATCCATCTAAAAGGTGTTATGAGCATAGGCGCACATACGAATGATAAAGCGGTGATAAAAAAAAGTTTTGAGACAACATACGGTATCTATAAACAATTAGAAGGCGCAACAATCTGTTCTATGGGAATGAGCGGAGATTTTGAAATGGCAATCGAATGCGGGTCAAATATGGTAAGACTCGGTTCTATAATGTTCAACAAATAAAACTCCTCTTAAAAAAGAGGAGCTTCAACACACTTATTTTATAACTTTTCTAGCGTTTATAGGCTGAACCGGTCTATTGTTCGCATGATGAAATACATCTAAAAACTCTTTTGTTTGAGCCTTAGAGATAGTCGAATAGCTCTTAAGAACAAGCCATCTCACGCCTTCACTACAAGGAGGAGTTGTCAAAGAACCATTAAATCTGTAGTATTCCTTCTCTTTTGGCAACAGAGCGTTTACTTCGCTAGCAGGAATACTTAGAGCCTCTTTTCCACCCGCTTGGCGAGGCATTTTTGCCCATACTTTTTTTATAAACGGATTTTCCGCCCCATCTTCAAACATTAACCCTATAACTGCTAGAGAGCCGTCTTTTGTTGCATGAACAAAATGCCCTTCAAGAGGAAATTCTTTGCCGTTGATTTGGTTTTCGCTTGGCGTATGAAAATGAAGCTGCACTAAAGGAAATTTGATCCCATCTATAGTTATACTGCTTCCCTCATCAAAATTTACCTGAATAGTATGCCCGTTGTTTATAACAGAAGATATACCTGTGCTATAGTCAAAACCAATTTTTTCAAGTCCCTCAGATTCAACTGTTACTTCAGAATTTATGTTGATAGGAGATTGGCTCTTACCGCTTTTGCATAAACTGTAATCCGCAGCCAAGTCACCCCAATTTGCAGGACCTTCATGCCCCGTATAACCCCAATGAGTTTTGCCTCCTGCTCCAAGTAGAACCGTACTTAACAATGCAATTGCCAAACTACCTTTTATTATTTTACCTAATCTCATTTTCAGACCTTTATATAAGAATTTTTTATCTGCCAATCGTATCACATAAAATTAAATTTAAAAAAAATAGCTGTCACTTTTTTTAATATTAGTTTTATATGTAACTGTAAGTAACATACCATCATAAACTAATAAAATTTAGATTACAATTGCGTATGGAATTTAAAAAAGAGTATGACCTTATAGTTATCGGTGCGGGAGCTGCGGGCATAATGGCAGCCATAACTGCGGCAAAAGACGCAAAAAGCGTGTTGCTTTTGGAAAAACTCCCACAGATAGGCTCAAAACTAAAAGCTACGGGCGGAGGTAAGTGTAACCTCTCAAATACTCTCTCAAATGATGATTTTATATCAAAGTTTGGAAAAGAGGGGCATTTTATGCAAGAAGCCCTAAATGCTTTTGATAACAATGCCATGCAAGATTTTTTTGCTTCTATCGGCGTAGAAACTCATGCACCAGACGGATTTAGAATTTTTCCCATCTCACACAACTCCCAAACCATCATAACTGCTCTAGAGACAGAGATGCAAAAACTAAAAATTACCGTTTTATGCTCGCAAAGAGTTAAAAATATAAAGCAAAATGGCAATATCAAAGAAGTAAATACTCAAGATAAAAGTTTTTTTCCACAAAATATCATCATTGCTACCGGAGGTTTAGGCTACCCTACCCTAGGCGCTGAAGGTGACGGATTTGAAATAGCAAAAGCCCTTGGACATAAAATAACACCACTATACCCTGCTATGCTCCCGCTTAAGACAAAAGAGAGATGGGTTCAAAATTGCCGCTCCCAAACAGTTGCAAAAGCAGTGCTAAAAGTTAACATTAAAAAGCACCAAAAGTTAAAAGCGGTAGGAGACCTAATTTTTACAAAAGACGGTATTAGAGGACCGGTGGTTTTGGATTTTGCAAGAGAGCTTACTCCGCTCATTGAGCTCTACGGTGAAGTACCGCTTCTTGTAAACTTTATAAAAGGGCGAAATGAGGATGAGATTTTAAAACATCTCAAAAATGAAGCGAGCAAAAACAGAAGTATAACATCCGTTGAAATAATCTCTACCCTTATGCCGGAAACTCTCTCAAATGAAATATGCAACTTGGCAAATATAGCCCCCGACTCCATATTTAACAAAATTGAGGGAAGCGCCAAAGATACTCTTATAAAGCTACTTGCTTGGACACCTCTTCACATAGTAGGTCACGATGGATTTAAAAATGCCATGATTACACGCGGTGGAGTTGATCTAAAAGAAGTTGATCCAAAAACTATGCAAAGCAAGATTGCAAAAGGAGTCTATTTTTGTGGAGAGGTTTTAAATCTTGATGGACCATGCGGAGGATATAACCTCCAATGGAGTTTTGCAAGCGGATACCTAGCTGGAAAACTCAAGTCCTAAACTGCTCAAGTTTACCGTTTAAGGATTGCGTCATATTATTTAGATGTTCTGATGCAGAGGCTATCTCTTCTACGCTTCTTGCATTTTTTGTAGAAATAGAGTTTATCTCAGCTATTTTATTTGATATTGAAATTATATTTGATGCAGTACTTTCAAAGTCGTTTACTGTTTTATCGTTTGCTTTTGTTGCAATGTTTACAATATCTGCCATTAAACCTATTTTGCTTTCAACCTCATTTGATATGCCTACCAACTCATCCATTTGACCTGAATTGATACTCATCTGTTCATGTGCTGCATTGCTAGATTGAACAATAATGCTAATTGTAGAATTTATTTCAGTTAATGTTTTTTGCGTTCTTTCCGCCAGTTTTCGCACTTCATCCGCTACAACCGCAAATCCTCGCCCATGCTCGCCTGCTCTTGCAGCTTCTATGGCTGCATTTAGCGCCAGAAGGTTTGTCTGTTCTGCTATGTCGGAGATAACATCAAGCACATTTTTAACCTGATCCATATCTTTTGTTAAAGACTCTATGTTTTTAGCCAGTTCAGCCTCTGCTTCGGCGCCGCTTTGAACTTTTGAAGCTAAATTTATTATTTTACTTTTCGCGTCAATTAATATGCCATTTGCTCTTTCTATCTCTTTTTTATTCTCTTTAGCATCTTCGACGGCTCTTGCTATTTCATTTGTTATATGAGTTGTTTTTTGCGTCGCTTCATTTATGATCTCTACAGACTCTTCAACATTTCTGCCGACCTGCATAGATGTTGTTGAAAGCTCATGCGATATTGACGAGTTTTCAACGGAACTATGTTTTGCATCTGCTATTACGCTTCTTAGTTCAATAAACATTGAATTCAAATTTTTCGCCAAAATGCTAAGCTCGTCATCATTTTTTATCGGTATCAACAGCGATATATCTTTAGTTTGTGCAATATTATTAACGGAATCGCTTATATTTTTGATTTGTGTATTTATCTTATTGATTACAAAGATAGCAAATCCGACCATTGTAAGTACCAAAAATAAAAACACAACCGTTATTAAAACAGTAATCTCTTTATTTTTTTTCTCTAACACGGTATTAACATTTTCTAACAACTCTTTTAATGACTCATCTACTTGATGAATCGTATTTCTCATATTACCTAAAGCTCCGTCATTTGGTGTTAATCCTATCTCTTTATAGCCTTCAACCAAATTATAAAAATCTTTTACATAAGCATTCATAAGAGAAACGGCTTGATCATAGTCTGAAATTTTCGACACTTTAACATCTGCTAAAAATACATTTAACGACTTATTAAACTTTTCTAAATATTTCAAATCACTTCTAAGCATAAAATCTTTTTCGGCTCTGCGCAACATAAGCATATCAGTCTGAAGTTTATAATCTAGGTCTTTTTTAAGCAACTCCTCTAAGTTATGCACGCTCTCTCTTAAAGAGCCATACAAACCATCTTCTGGATTCAAACCAATTTTTTGCTGCGTTGCGACTATTGCATTAAAATTTTTAGAGTATTGTTCCAATATAACCTTTAATTTTTTAATTTTTTCTCCGTCTATATCGTATGATTTTAATCCGTAATCAATACTTTCTACACTCTTTATAAGTTTTTCAAAGTTTTTCATAAATTCAGCTTGATACTTCAAATCATATCTTGCTAAAAAATCTTTTTCATTGCGACGAAGCTTCAAGACACTCGTTTCAATATTTTTTACTTCATATTTTAAATTTTCCAACTCTTTTATATTGTCGATAGAATTATAAAAAATAAAACCCAAAACGACAAACATTAAGACTGAAACGGTTGCCATCGTACTTAGCAAAGCTCTAAATGTCTTTAAAAAAACCATCTCCAAACTCCTCTTTCGCATTTATTGTTGCTAGTACAATACCTTATTAAAATTAATATATAGTTTAAAAAAAGTACCTAATAGAAGCAAATCCGTAAACGCCTGTTTTCTCAAGCTCGGCTATATGTTCTTTGCTTATGATTCCGCCAAGTGCAAAAACTTTTATATTGCAGTTATTAAGCAGATTTTTCAAATCGTCTAGTCCTTTTGGCTCGCCTTTATTCGGAGAACAAAAAATCGGACTGTAAGTGATAGCATCCGCTCCTAATCTCTGCGCTTCTAAAACCTCTTCATGCGTATGCGTACTGATTATAACCTCAAGTCCCAATCTTTTTGCAGACGAAATGCCATCAAACTGTTTTGATGTCAAATGCACCCCGCAAGCGCCTAACTCTTTTGCCAAAGAAGCATCTTGATGCAAAAAAGTTTTTAGGTTGCTAAAATTCTTGCAAATATCTAAAAATTCAAAAGCCTTTTGGCTATAGTCTAAAATCTCTTTATCTCTAAAAAGTATATAGTCGGGATTAAATACGGCTATTTTTGATTTTAGTGTATCAAAATCTTTACTTGAAACTATCATATAACTTTTCACTATCTTATAACCCTTTTGTTAAGTGCTACAAAATCAACTCTTCTAACTTCCAAATCTTCCAAATATATCTTTTGCAATGTCTTTATATGGTTGTGAAGTCTATTTAAAAGATATAGTTCGCTTGCACTGTATTTTGACTTTGCCCACTCCACATACTCAAGCAAAAATTCCAAATTTTTTATCTCATCTTTAAAGTCGATGCTATTAATGATATTTATAATCTCATCATACTCTGCCTCACCGCACTCTTGCAAGAAATCATATGACAAATCCATACTCTTCATAGTGCTTAGCGCTTTTGAAAAATCAAAACGGTTATACAGCATACACCCAACAAAATACTCTATATCCGAAAACTCAAACTCACTATATTGATGCTTTTTATCACTAAAATGCTTATGCCAAATTTGTAAAATTTTTTCTATTTTTTTGTCCATGCCCGTATTATAGCACACTGCAAGGTAGAGAACATTTAGTGACGCCTATGTGACACTTTTTATTATAAGTTTTTAACTTCTCTTTATATAAACTGCGTTAATTAATTTGAGGGGAAAGCTATGGTTGAAACAATTTTAAAAAGAGATGGAACGCAAAAAGAGTTTTTATCTTTTAAAATCGAAGATGCTATTAAAAAAGCTTTTAAATCTCAAAATGTAACATATGATAGCGCTATATTCTTTAATGTTCTTAGCAATTTAAAAAGCAAACGAGTTGCTGCGGTTGAAGATATCCAAGATATGATAGAAAAAGAGCTCTATAAAGCGCGCTATTTTGATGTTATGAAGTCATTTATACTCTACCGCCACACACATAAAATGCAAAGAGACAATGTTTTAGAAGATGACACTACATACATTAACTCTACTCAAACCATAGAGGAGTACATTGGCGGAACAGATTGGCGTATAAAGGCCAACTCAAATACCGGCTACTCAAATGCAGGACTTGTAAATAACACTGCAGGCAAGGTTATAGCAAACTACTGGCTAGATAAAATCTACTCTAAAGAAGAAGGCTATGCTCACCGTAACGGCGACTATCATATCCATGATCTTGACTGCTTAACCGGCTACTGTGCAGGATGGAGCTTAAGAGCTTTGCTTGATGAGGGTTTCAACGGTGTTCGAGGCAGAGTTGAGTCAGACGCTCCAAGACATTTCCGTGAAGCTTTAGGGCAAATGGCAAATTTCTTAGGTATTTTACAGTCTGAGTGGGCAGGTGCTCAAGCATTTAGCTCATTCGATACTTATCTAGCACCTTATGCTTTTAAAGATAAACTATCATTTTATGATATTAAAAAAGCTATAAGAAGTTTTGTATATAATCTAAATGTTCCTGCTAGATGGGGACAGTCTCCTTTTACAAATATCACTATTGACTGGACTGTACCGACAGACCTAGCTCCTCAAATTCCTACATGCAAACAACAGCATATTTTTAAAGGTATGGAGGATGAAGAACTGCTTGAAATGGCAAAAAATAGAGGCGTAAACTCTCTTGAAGAGATGACTTACAAGCACTTTCAGCCGGAGATGAATCTTATAAACAAAGCTTATTATGAGATTATGACGGAGGGTGACTTAACCGGTCAGCCGTTTACATTTCCTATACCTACGGTAAATATCACGGAAGATTTTGACTGGTATGGAGAAAATACTGATATCTTATTTGAAAATACGGCAAAAGTAGGCTCATCTTATTTTCAAAACTTTATCGGAAGCCAGTTTAAAAGAGATGCAGAGGGCAACTTAGTTCCAAATGAAGAGGCTTACAAACCTGGGCATGTCCGCTCTATGTGCTGCCGTCTTCAGCTTGACTTAAGAGAACTTCTTAAACGAGGCGGAGGGTTATTTGGTTCAGCAGAGATGACAGGTTCTATCGGTGTTGTTACTATCAATATGGCAAGACTAGGATTCTTATATAAAGGAAACAAAGAGGGTCTGTATGCAAGACTTGACCAACTTATGGAACATGCCAAATCAACTCTGGAGAAAAAAAGAGTCTTCATCCAAGATATGTATGATAGAGGTTTATACCCATACACTAAGCGCTATTTACCGGGATTTAAAAACCACTTCTCGACTATCGGCGTAAACGGCATAAACGAGATGATAAGAAACTTTACAAGTGATGCTTACGATATCAGTGATACAAGAGGCAGAGAGTTTACTCTTGAGATATTAAACCATATGAGAGATAGAATGGTTGAGTTCCAAGAAGAGACGGGTAATCTTTATAACCTTGAAGCAACACCTGCAGAGGGTACAACTTACAGATTTGCAAAAGAGGATAAAAAACGCTATGGGGATTCTATTATCCAAGCGGGCTTTGGAGAAAATATCTACTATACAAACTCGTCTCAAATTCCGGTTGACCTAACAAGTGATCCATTTGAGGCACTTCATCTTCAAGATGACTTACAGTGCAAATATACAGGTGGAACGGTACTACACCTATATATGCAAGAGCAAGTAAGTTCAACTGAATCATGCAGAAAGTTTGTTAAAAATGTTATCACAAACTTTAGGCTTCCTTACATAACCGTAACTCCGCTCTTCTCTGTATGCCCAAAACACGGCTACATTGCAGGAGAGCATGAGTTCTGCCCTAAATGTGATGAAGAAATTTTAATCGAAGCAAATATTGCATCTTAAAAAGGAGGTGAAAAATGAGTAAGAATGAAGCTTTAACGATGTTGAAAGACAAAAGACAAAAGTGTATCGTTTACACAAGAGTTATGGGTTATCACAGACCTGTTGAGAGTTTCAATGTAGGTAAAACCGGTGAGCATAGACAGAGAAAACAATTCACTGAGTGCTAAGGTTATCTATGATTTAACATCATTCACCCATTTAGACTATCCTAACCACCTCTCGTGTATAGTGTGGTTTAGTGGGTGCAATATGCGTTGTGACTACTGCTACAATAAAGATATAGTTTTTGCCAAAGACGGCAAGTATAGCTATAACGACATCCTCGATTTTTTAAAAACAAGAGTAAATCTACTAGAAGCCGTCGTACTATCGGGCGGAGAAGCTACTTCGCATGATTTGGTAACATTTTGCAAAAAGATTAAAGAGTTTGGCTTTAAGATAAAACTAGATACAAACGGAACCAATTATAGGCAAGTCAAAGAGCTTTTAGAACTAAATCTTCTTGATTATATAGCACTTGACTATAAAGCACCGGAGTCTAAATTCCAAGAAATTACCCACTCAAATAAATTCGACGAGTTTTCCAAAACACTTAACTTACTTATAGAGAGCGGTTTTGACTTTGAAGTAAGAACTACCCTTCACGCAGACCTGCTAAATGAAGAGGATATTAACTGCATTATAGACGACCTCCAAAACCGTGGATATAAAAAGAGTTATTTTATACAACTTTTTTTAGACACCGGAAAAAATATAGCAGACCTAAAAGCACCAAAATATAAATTTGACAAATCTATACTAAAAAACGATATAGAGGTTATTTTCAGGTAATTTCTTACTGCTAAAACTCAATATTTAGGTCAATTTTTTTGCCATCTCTTTCTACGGTTAAAATGCAACTATTTTTTACAAAAATAAGTTCAGTTTTTATATCATAAATATTTTTAACTTCTGCTCCATTAAAAGCAACAACTCTATCGCCTGCTTTTATTTGTGCTTTTTGTGCTGCCGAATGTTCAACAAGTTTTTCTATATTCAAATCCTCGTCCGATTTGAAGAATACGCCAAGTTTTTTAGTTTTTTGTGTATCTATATTTGATGGATAGAGCAGATAGTCGGCTATACCCGGCTCAGGGTTGCTCATATTTAAAACTATTTTGTATTCATCTACTCCTCTTCTTTGCGCTCTGCTTGGAATACCGTACCCATGCATTATATGACCGTTTCCTGCTAAAACTGCCATAGAGTGCATAGGTTTTTTTTGTAGGTAGTCTGCCATATTTGATGCCATCGACTCATCCCATAAAAGCTGTGCATGATAAAACTCATCAAAATTTTTAAAGCGTTCCGACTGATGCATATTGTATATCTCTTTTAGCTTTTCTTTATACTTAGGACTGTCGAAATTAATGGTATTTGGAATCTCGGCAAGCTCCTCTTTGCTAAGAGTATCAAAGCCGCCCGTTACAACTTTTTTTGTTATCTCTCTATCTATATTTAATGCTATTACAGGAATGCTCTTCTCTTTTGCAAAAAGCAAAATCGGTCTATAAAGCTCATAGTCATACTTCCATCTCTTAAAGTATTGCGTCTTTTGAAGCATCTCTTTTTCGCTTATTGTTCCGGCTATGTACGCATCTAAATATTTTTGAAACTGTTTTTGAAACATCTCCATACCTATAGAGAGTTTTGGATTATTTTTATACATTGTCTTAATAATTTTGAGCTGATTTAAATGACTTGAAAATTCTGTATGATTTTCACCGATATATACGACTCTGCTTTTTGCTATATCGCCGATAATATCGTTTAGTTTTTGAGGCATTGGCTTCATAGCGTAAGATGTAGTATCTATATTTAAAATAACACCTTTTTGTGAAGGTTTGATAGACTTTTGTAAAATTTCTTCTCCGCTAAATACGACGGTTGAATATTTTCCAAGATGCTGCAGTTTAAAAAAGATAGATTTTGAAAGCTCATTCATGTCAAAAACTGCTATAACACAAGCTTCGTTGAGCGGATTTTTAAATAACTCTATTTTTGCATCTCCTTGCATAGCAAAAGGAAGCGTTATCTTGTTTAAGAGCTCATTTTTTGCACCGAGTATTAAAAGATTGTTATTTTTGATCTCATCATATTTCATGGTATCGGCATATCTAAAATTCGGAAATATCTTTTTAAATTTTTCAAATTTTTTCTCATCCGCTCTATCAATAACGGCTAAAGCATTTCCGTCTATTATCTTTGAAATTACGGGAGGTATTTCTTGAGTATGAAGCTTTCTAAAAATATCATAATTTTCATCTACGATAATTTTTGTAGGCTCAATATCTAACTCCAATCTATGCTGCTTTTTAGATAAATCAATCTTAGTCTCCAAACACTCACTATCCGAACATACGGAGAGAGGAAGATAGTCTGCTTTATGATTGTTTATAATATCAAATTCTAAAATATATCTATTTTCAACGAAAGAGAGATTTACATTGTTTATACTAAAATCAAGAGCACCCTTCTCGTAAACCCAATTTTTAAAAAAACTATCTAGTTTTACGCCTGATGCCTTTTCATATATCTCTCTTAGATGCTCATATGTAGCCGTCTTAAAGCCAAATTTCTCAAGCAAGGTTTTTGTACCCTCATCAAAAGCTTTTTTACCTATCTTTTGCTCCAACATATAAAAAAAGAAAGCTGCTTTTTCATATCCTATGGCATTTTTACTCTCTTTTGACTTTTGTTCAAACTCTGCTAAAGTTATTTCATTGTTTAAGTTAACAAAAGAGTCATACTTTATAAGCATATCTTTTCTATAATCCGCTGCGTTGTTCTTATTTTTTGCATACAAATAATCAGAATAGTAGGTCGTCATACCCTCAACCCAATTTCCTCTATAAGGTGCATAAACATAGTTGCCAAACCACTGATGTGCTATCTCATGACCTAGCGAATTTTCTAAAACATACTCTTTGTCTATTATCTGCTTACCTATAAGTGTATAGGTAGGCATAGAGTATCCTGCTGGAAACGGTGTCTCAACGATTGAAAATATATCAAACGGTGTAAAACCGAACATATTGTTATAAAGCTTAAAATACTCTTGGCTCTTTTTTAAATATGGCTCCGATATATTTGCTTCCTCCTGATAAAAATATGTAGATATATTTACGCCTTCTTTTGCTTTTACTGAATTTATGACATATTTTTTTGATGCTACAAGATTTAGCTTATCTAGCGGATGTTCAAATATATAGCGAGTCCTATTTGCTTGCTTTTCTATCTTTGTTGCTTCCGTTATCGGGGTAATATTTGAGTTTAAAACTGTTGTTTCATATTTACACATCATATCTACTCTAGGATACCAATTATCAAGAAGTATAACATCTTCGCCTATGGCAGTAAACTTGTGTGTAAATGAGATTTCAACATTCTCTTTAAGAGTTGACCATTAGTTGAGACACATACTACCTTTGGTATTGTATCTTCACTCTTTGCCATATATCCACCTGTAGCTATAATCGTTTTAACTCCTTGCTTCATGGCATAATTGAGAATTCTCTCTGCTAGATCATATTGTCCTTCAATTGTCTGAGCTTGGCTATCGCCAGTCAATAAGATTAAATCGTTTTTCTCAGAATCAGGATTCTGCCAATAGTAGAAACGGGCTCTAGGCAGTCTTACTTTTCCGCCGGATCCAACTATTACGTGATAAGGAAAGTAGGGAGAGTAGAGTTCTGAAAATATTTGTGCCTTCAACTGCTTGATTAAATAGATTACTGCAATCCTTCCGATGTATCCCAGTCCGGGAAAACCTTCAACCAAGATTGGATTCTTTAGATGGTCCGTAGAGCTCATGGCCTTGGGAACCGGAATTAAATAATGATCGGAGAAGGGAT
>JAUPKZ010000043.1 GCA_030837195.1 Campylobacterota bacterium | reverse complement strand
AGATTGTCAAGCGGTTCGCCCATGCCCATATAGACTATGTTTATCATTCTGTTATGTTTGTGGTTATTGTCCCTCTTAAGTGCGACAACTTGAGCGACAATCTCCGCCGCACTCAAATCCCTCGTAAAACCGCCTTTTGCAGTAAGACAAAATGCACACCCTACTTTGCATCCAACTTGCGTTGAGACGCAGATAGTGTATTTTGCTTCTTGAGTAACATTGCCTTCTTCGTCCGTTATCTCCTCTTTCATCTTTAGCCAGACAGTTTCGATGGTTTTAGCGTCTTGTAGTTCAAAAAGGTACTTTATAGTTCCATCCGATGCAATCTCTTTTTTTACTATTTTTAGAGGGTCTATAACAAACTTTTCACTTAGTTCGTCACGCATGGTTTTTGGCAGATTTTTCATCTCATCGTAAGATGATACGAAGTTGTGATAGAGCCATCCGTAAATCTGTTTTGCTCGAAACGAGGGTTTTACTTCTGCTTGGAGTTCTTTTAGTGTAAATTCATAAAGGGATGGTTTCATTTTGTTGTTAGCTCTTTTATTCGTTTTTTTACATGCTCACTTAAGAGTTGTTTTGCTCTCTCGTGGTTTTGTATAAAATCTTGATGTGCATTTTTGTTAGTATAGTTTGTTATGCAAAACACTCCGCCTGATGGTATATCAAACTCTTTTGCGACACTTAAAACTGCAAAAAACTCCATATTTTCAGCACCTATGCCAAACTGTAAAATTTTTTTTGTTAGTTCTTCGTTAGTAGATATATAGTTTGAAGAGTTGATTATGATATCTTTTTTGTTAGTGGCGTTAGTCGAGATAACATTGTCTAGTGGCGTATAAGCGTCGCCTGACAAAAAACCAAGTTCGATATTTGAAGCAGTTTTAGACTCTACTATATCGAAAATATTTAATTCTCCATAGCTCCCGGCACTTCCTACAAAGAGCAGAAATTCGGGTTTGTCAAAAAGGCAAGCTCTTGTGAGATTTATGGTAGTCTCTATAAGACCTACTCCCATAGGAGTTGCAAAATCAAATGTTTCATTGTTTCCTGCACAAATAATCATAAACGAACCGCTATGCCATTATCGTGAAGGTAGTGTTTGAGTTCCATAATGTCTATTTCTTTATAGTGAAATATACTAGCAGCGAGTGCTGCATCTGCACCGTGTAAAAAAGCCTCTTTTATGTGCTCCATTGTTCCTGCGCCACCACTTGCAATAACCGGTACATTGACGGCTTTTGCAATCTGTTCGGTGATGTTTAGCTCGAACCCTGCTTTTGTTCCGTCTGCGTCCATTGATGTTAGCAATATCTCTCCGCTTCCTCTATCAACTACCTCTTTTGCCCATTCTACGGCATCTAAGCCCGTATCGACTCTGCCACCGTTAAGATATACATGGTATTTATCGCCGGTCTTTTTTACATCAATCGCTGTTACGATACACTGAGAGCCAAATCTTTTTGCACCTTCGTTGATAAGCTCAGGGCGTTTTATGGCTGCAGAGTTTACACTTACTTTGTCACAACCGACATTTAGTAGTTTATATATATCTTCAAGTGTTCTTATGCCGCCGCCTACCGTAAGCGGTATAAATATCTCTCTTGCCACTCTTTTTACTATATCTACAATAGTATCTCTGTTATCACTTGATGCTGTAATATCCAAAAAAGTAATTTCGTCTGCACCCTCTTGGTCATATCTTTTTGCTACCTCAACTGGGTCGCCGGCATCTCTTAAGCCAACAAAATTAACACCCTTAACGACACGACCGTCTTTAACATCAAGGCACGGGATAATTCTTTTTGCAAAATAGTTGTTCAAAATAAAAGCCTCTATCAATATGATGCAATTTTATCATTATATGGCTTATAGTTTTGTTTAGCTTTTTGATATAGTAAAAATGTTTCATGTGAAACATTTAAGTAGCGTTATAAAAAAAGCACACTTTTAAAGCTCTTCTTAATCTATTATAAGTAAAATTTGGGTATCATTTCGCTAAATGAAAAATGTCATAGCAAAAAAGAAGTTTGGACAAAATTTCTTAAAAGATGAATCTGTTTTACAAAAAATCGTCGAAGCGATGCCCAACAACAACAATAAGGTTGTAGAAATTGGACCTGGCTTAGGTGATTTAACTAAATTTTTAGTAGATGTCAAAAGCGTAGAAGCTTTTGAGGTCGATACCGATTTGTGTAAAATATTGCAAAGTAGATTTGAGAAAGAGATCGCAACCAACCGATTTCGCCTAAAATGTGGTGATGTCCTTGAAGCTTGGAAGAGTGAACTTGTAGAAGAGTCGTATGATTTGGTGGCAAATTTGCCATACTATATAGCGACTAATATAATTCTAAAAGCCCTCGCAGATCCAAAATGTAAAAATATACTTGTAATGGTTCAACTAGAAGTTGCAGAAAAATTTTGTGCAGATGTTGGCGATAGAGAGTTCGGAGCTCTGAGTATTATAACTCAAAGTTTAGGAGACACACGAATAGTCGTGAAAGTTCCGCCGAGTGCATTTGAACCACAGCCAAAAGTTGACTCTGCAGTTTTTTTGATAGAAAAACAAAGCAATAGAAGTGATAGTGATTTTGAGCTTTTTTTAAGAGCTGCATTTAGCCAGCCTAGAAAAACGCTTATAAAAAACCTATCGGCACACTATGCAAAAGATTTACTTCAAAAAAAATTTAGTGAGCTTAATTTAATTCAAACCGCAAGACCTCACGAGGTTTCTACTAATGACTATCACCAACTCTATAAAAAAACAAGGAGTTTGGATGGAAGAAGAGAATCAAGGAATTAGCGAAAGCATTTCAAGAGAAAATCGTAAACCAAATCAAAAAAGATATAATAATAACAGACCACATAACCCAAATGGTAATAGACCAAACGGGAATGGCGCAAATGCAGGTGATGCTAATGCAAACGGCGGTGCTAACAATGCTAATAGTAAAAATAAGAATTTTTCAAGAGGCCGTAGTAAGCAAAGTTCCCCGATAGATGAAAATCTCAGAACATTTGCGGTTTTAAACCAAGAGGGTCATAAGCAGAGACTCAATCCTCATTATAAACTAGATTTAAATTCCAAAGAGAAGATTCGTATAACCCCACTTGGCGGTTTAGGTGAAATCGGTGGAAATATAACTGTATTTGAAACGCAAAATGAAGCTATTTTAGTCGATGTCGGTATGAGCTTCCCTGATGAAGATATGCACGGTGTGGATATTTTAGTGCCTGATTTTACATATATTCGCGAGATAAAAGATAAAATAAAAGCTGTCATCATTACACATGCTCACGAAGACCATATCGGTGCTATGCCATATCTCTATAAAGAGATGCAATTTCCTATCTATGGAACACCGCTTCCTCTTGCTATGATAGGCTCAAAATTTGATGAGCATCATATGAAAGACCATCGAAGATATTTTAACCCTGTTGAAAAAAGAAAAATTTACAACATAGGCAATGATTTTCAGATAGAGTGGATGCATATGACGCACTCCATAGTCGATTCATCATCTTTGGCAATCACAACCGAAGCAGGAACGGTTATACATACCGGAGACTTTAAAATAGACCATACTCCGGTTGATGGCTATACACCGGATTTACATAGACTTGCTTACTACGGAGACAAGGGCGTTCTTTGTTTACTTAGCGATTCTACAAACTCTTACAATACGACACCTACACCATCTGAATTAAGTGTTGCACCGGCAATGGATAGAGTATTTGCAAAAGCTGATGGCAGAGTATTGCTATCTACTTTTAGCTCAAATATCCATCGTGTATATCAGGCGATACAGTACGGTGTAAAATATGGAAGAAAAGTCTGTATTATAGGTCGTTCTATGGAGAGAAATATTGAAGTGGCAATGCAGTATGACTATATAAAACTGCCTAAAAATATATTTGTAGAGCCTGAAGATCTGCCAAATATGAATGATAAAGAGATACTTATAGTAACTACAGGCTCACAGGGAGAGCCAAGTTCTGCACTCTTTAGAATGTCCATAGGCGAACACAGACATGTAAAAATAAAGCCTACCGATTTGATTATTTTATCATCTCGTGCAATTCCGGGCAATGAGGCTTCTATATCTGCTATGCTTAACCATCTGCAGCGAGCGGGAGCTAAGGTGTCATCCGATAAAGATATCCATGTATCGGGTCATGCTTCGATAGAAGAGCAAAAGCTTATGCTTCGTCTTGTAAATCCAAAGTTCTTTTTGCCTATCCATGGCGAATACAACCATGTTACAAAGCATAAAGAAACCGCAATGATGTGTGGTGTTCCTGAGAGAAATATTTACATTATGAATGATGGAGATACGGTTGAAATCGCTCCAAAGTATATGCGAAAAGTAAAAACTGTAAGAACAGGAAAAACATATATCGACAACCAGTACAATATGAAAATAGAAGATGATATTGTCATAGATAGACAAAAACTTGCTTCTGATGGAATTGTTGTTCTTGTTGCTCAGGTTGATGGACAGCACTCGACTATGCTTTCAAAACCGCATGTAACGAGCTTTGGGCTTGTTGCGGACAAGCAGGATAAGCAGTTTGCAAAAGAGATGGAAGATGTGTTAGAACACTTTTTGTTAAATATGAAGCAAGGGCTTATAGAAAACCCAAAAGCGCTTGAAAATGATTTGCGTCAAGTTGTTCGCAAACATATCTACAGAAAGATGAAAAAATATCCGCTTATAGTACCTCATATTTTGGTTATGTAGTATATTGTGATTCTTGCAAAAATTGCAAGAATCAACTTTATTTTATATAAAACCACGCCATTTTCACGCCATTTTCTCAGCAACTTTTTTGTACTCTATCACTATTAAAACTTTCAAAGGTGTAACATTGTCCGATAAACAAGATGTAGAATTTGAAAATGCCATAAAAACAATGATGCTTCATGTCGGAGAAAATCCGCAGAGGGAGGGGCTTTTAAAAACTCCGCAAAGAGTAAAAAAAGCTTATGAGTTTATCTTCGGCGGCTACAAAGAAGATCCGCGTCAAATACTAGAATCGGCGCTCTTTAGCAGTTCAAACGATGAGATGGTGCTTTTAAAAGATATAGAGTTTTACTCTACTTGCGAACATCATCTATTGCCTATTATCGGTCGCGTTCATGTTGCGTATATACCAAACGGCAAAGTGGTAGGACTCTCAAAAATACCGCGTGTCGTAAATGTTTTTGCTAGACGAATGCAGATACAAGAGCAGCTAACGGAGCAGATAGCAGATGCAATAATGGATACGATTGCACCAAAGGGTGTTGCAGTTGTTATTCAGGCAAGACATATGTGTATGGAGATGAGAGGGGTGGAGAAGATCAACTCGACTACTACTTCGTCTGCTCTAAGAGGGCTTTTTAAAAAAGATGAAAAAACAAGAAGTGAGTTTTTCTCTTTGATAAATTCCCCAAGTGGCTCACGCTACTAAGGCAACAAGTTTGTCGGAGAGCTTCTTATGCCTTTTTCTTCATTAAGAGAGAAAATATCGGATAAAAATTACTCTGTTTTGTTTGGAGAGATAACCAAAATCAATGCTACGACCATAATAGCCAAAGGTCTTAAGGTAGGTATCGGCGATATGGTAAAAGTTGTCTCAAATACGACAAATCAAGAGATAGTCGGAATGGTTACCGAAATAGATGAGGCAACTTTTTTCATAACTCCTTTTAGTTTTGTTGAGGGGTTTTGTGCAGGAGATAGGGTCTTTTTAGATCAGTCCGGTTTAAATATTCCGGTAAGCAAATCACTTTTAGGGCGTGTTGTTGACCCGTTTATGAGACCAATTGACGGTAAAGGAAATATAGAAATTACAAAACTCTCTCCTATTATTAAACATCCGATTGCTGCCATGAAGAGAGGTATGATAGATGAGGTTTTTAGTGTCGGCGTAAAGAGTATAGATGGGCTTCTTACCTGCGGTAAAGGTCAAAAACTAGGCATTTTTGCGGGAAGCGGCGTCGGGAAGTCAACTCTTATGGGGATGATAGTTCGCGGTGCCGATGCACCGATAAAAGTTGTTGCGCTTATCGGTGAGAGGGGTAGAGAGGTTCCTGAGTTTATAGAAAAAAACTTAGGCGGAAACTTAGAAAATACGGTTATAGTCGTTGCAACTTCGGATGATTCACCTTTGATGAGAAAATATGGTGCGTTTGCGGCTATGAGTGTAGCGGAATTTTTTAAAGATCAAGGTCTTGATGTTTTGTTCATTATGGACTCCGTAACTCGCTTTGCAATGGCGCAAAGAGAGATAGGACTCGCACTTGGCGAACCGCCTACTTCAAAGGGTTATCCGCCGTCATCTTTAACACTTTTACCGCAGCTTATGGAGAGAGCCGGAAAAGAGGAGGGTAAGGGCTCTATTACCGCATTTTTTACGGTTTTAATCGAGGGAGATGATATGGGTGACCCAATTGCGGATCAGTCCAGATCTATTTTGGACGGGCATATCGTTCTATCAAGAGAGCTTACCGATTTTGGCATATATCCGCCGGTTCATATTTTAAACTCTGCTTCAAGGGTTATGAATGATATCATATCACAAGAGCATCTAAGGGCAGTGCTGAAATTTAGAAGATTATATACTCTCTTAAAAGAGAATGAGATGCTTATTCGCATAGGCGCATATGTAAAGGGAAGCGATTCTGAGCTTGATGAAGCCATAAATAAAAAAAGCGAAATGGAGAACTTTTTAGTTCAAAGCGCTACTGCCGTGAATGATTTTAATGCTACAAAAGAGCAGCTTTTAAAACTTATGAATACATCTTTATAATGGGAGAATCTATCCAATCATCCTTTTTTATAGAGTTGTGATTGATCGCAAGTTTTTCTTTTGAAGTAGTTTCATATTTTTTCATAATTTGGCTTATTTGACTATCTATGCCAAAAATATCCAAATACGAGTAGATAATTGTTTCAGCTCCAAAGAGGTCATTTGCAGATATTAAAATATCTATTTTTGAGTAAAAACTGAGTTTTAGGAGATCTCCTATTTTTTCTCTTCTGCTTTTTATAAAAATAAGCTCGCCTAGCTCTTTTTTGACTTTTTTAAACTCTCCTTTTAGTGCATATACTTCACATTTTTGCATAAGTTTGCACCAGTAGTTTTCTAAAATCCTGCCTAGCTCTTGCTCTTTGAGATGTACAAAGCCGTCTAGCAGTTCATAACACTCTTTAAAATTATCATTATCATATGCCTCTTTTAGGTGCATATTGCCTTTTTGTATTTTGATGAAATCTTTATTAAATGCTATTTCTTGATAGTTTAATTTTTGCAATAACGGGATAGACGGGAGCTCAAGCAAAACTTTATTTTTTTTGCTAAGTTTTTCTATTGCTACAAAATCACTCTCTTTTAGAGCTTTTAAAAGTTCTAAAAATGTTTTGTGGTTTGTTAAAAGCAAGTTGATAAGAGGTTTTTTTGATGATGTACCAAGATAGGCTAAAAGCTCCTCTTTTGCGTTTATAAAATCGCTTTTAAGAATATATTTTGCGGCTTTAGAAAATGCTGCTCTAAAATGTTCTTCCATTTGTTTGTATTCCGGAGTCTCTTTAAGAGGCGTATGCTTTGTGCTCATAGCATAGGCAAGGGCATATTTTTTCTCTAAAACCAGCTCTTGAAACCTCTCATATTTTTCAAAAGACGAAAAAAGCTCTTTTATTTTAAGGTATTTTGATGGAATTTCTACATATGCATCAAGCAGTTGAGCTGCTAAAGGGACATTTTTTTCTATAAGTAAAGCAATAGAAGCCGAATAGCTTTTTGCAAATTTCTCTTCAAATGCTATATATGGTAGCGAGTTGTTAAGAAAAGGTTCTTTGTCTATAAGCGAATAAGCCTCTTTGAGTGAGTTGTGAAGTAGGAGGTTTGAGAGTTTTTTTATATGCTGTAATTCAATTTTTACTATTTTTTTATTTTCAAGCGCAGCTATAAGTACCTCATTTTCAGGCATAATAAGTTTATCTATTTTTGCTTCTAGCTCTATAAATTTACTGTAGATAATTTTATGTTTGCGCACATCTATAACCGTTATGATGTTGCTATCGCCGCTTAGTGCTATATAGTTTGTATCCGGCACTTTTATAATATTTTTGATGCTTGAAATAAGCGTATCTATCTGAAAAATATCGCCGTTTTTAATATGTATGATTTCAATTTTACTACCATCGCGTGCACAAACAATACTTTCTTCATCGGCAAAATATAGAACATTGATAGGCATATTACCTTTTGAAGCAATCTCTTTTATGGCTTTTGTATATATATCTATAATAACGATGGAACCGTTATAGCTAGCACAGGCAATAAAATTTTTGTAAGAAGCAAAAGCGCTTACTGTAGCGTTTTGTTTGCCGGTGGCTGTAAAAGAGTAAAGTAGTGAGAGTGGTATGTTATATAAAATATTATAGAGTAAAATTTTGCCATCATTACATCCGATGATAAGATAATTTGAAGTTGCAATAAAATTAATAGTCGCAGGGTTAATATCTTTTATATCTATTTTATTAATGATTTCCAAGTTTTGAAGGCTCATAATAAATAGATAGTTTTTATTTGCAAAAGCGAAAAATTCACCATTTTGGCTAAATGCAAATATGGATATATCATTTTTTAAATACTTATGCGTAACTATTTTTTCTATAAGGCACTTTTTATAGTCAAATAGCATAATTTCACAAAGAGGGGTTGCATAGGCAATATAAGGATACCCAATATCTTCTAAATAGGTTATAGTCGCGTTTGTGCCGATGCATTCATAAATTTTGTACATAAAATATTATAGAGAAAAAAGGTAGTTTTTGAACTGAAAGTTGTTTGGGTTCTTTGATGAATTAATCTTTTAGATCCTGAGTCAAGCTCAGGATGACCCATAGAGCGTCATCTGGAACTTGATTCATTTATTCAGAGTATTAAGTTTTATAAATCTTGCGCTTCTACTTCCGCATAAGCTTTCATAAGGTGTTTGCCCATTTGACCCTCATAAGCATCCCAAGAGTGGTAGTTTTTGAGCTGTTCATGAACTTTAGGTTTTACCTCATAGCTCTCGACACCTTCCTTGTAGGCTTCCGTAGCTCCTGCAACAACAGTTTTCATATAAGTTAAAAACGGATCTATAACTTTTGTTACATCTGCGCTTGATTGTCCATGCCCCGGAACGATAAGCGTATATTTTTTAAAGCCGTCTTCTTTGTTTTTGATTTTTTCCAATAGAGCAATATTTTGTATAATGCTTGAAGATTCATCAAATGCACCAAAACGACCGGTAATGATATTATCACCCGTAAAGAGAGTGTTTGAGTTTGTATGCTCTATCAATATATCGGTATCCGTATGTCCTGCGCTATAATGTCGCATAATAAATGTTTGACCGTCAACCTCTACAGTCTGCTTGTTCTCAACTCCTACCGTCGGAAATGTAAAAGGTTTTGTTCCTTGGAGATTTCCCGTAAGTCTATCTAAAATGCCGTACCAAGTTTCAGCAGCGTTGTCTTTTACTTGTTCTATCATATATGTAAGAGCATATATCTTTACATCAGGATATTTTTCTTTGAAATTTTTATTTGCAAACCAGTGGTCACCGTGTTTGTGGGTGTTAAAAATTGCAATGACGGGTTTTTTACTTACTTTTTCAACCTCGGCAAGTATCTTTTTACCTACATTGTAGTTTCCGCCCGGATCAACTATTATAAGTCCGTTTTTACTTTCTATAATTGCAGGATTATTCATAAACCCTTCATTCTCTTTGCTAGGCTCTAGTAGAGGACCATGCATAACATAGACATTACCGTTTACTTTTTCAAATTTGAATTCACCAAGTTTCCCTAATGAAAAAGCGTTGAGTGATAATGAAAATGCAATAGCGATTGAAACCAAAAAAGCGATTTTTTTCATTTTATTTCCTGTTTTGTATTTTGTGAATTTCTATTATGAAGCGTAGAAGATAAATCCCCGCAAGGAGGATTTATAGGGTATTTATTATGCCTTACCTGAGAGCATACCGTAGATAGTCATAGGTTTAAGTGCATAAACTTTTAGTAACCACCAAATCCATCTCTCTTGCATTGGGTCAAGAGGGAATGAAGGTGTAGGTTTTTTCGTCCAGTTAAACTCTGCAAGCATAACTGTTCCAAGTCCTGTGATAAGAGGACAAACTGTATAACCGTCATATTTAGCAGTTAATGGTTTCGAGCTCATTGAAGCAACCATATTATCAACTACAACTTTGTATTGTTTACGAGCAGAACCACCTGTTTTACCCATGATGAAACCTGCGTTGTCGCCTAGTACCCATACATTTTTGAAATCCATATGTTGTAGAGTCTCTTTCTCAACATTTACCCAGTTACCGTTTCCTAGTTTTGACTCAGCAACAACAGGAGGAGCTTTCATCGGAGGCGTAACATGCATAAAGTCATATTTTACTTGTACCATTTCATGTTTTTTTACTGTTTCTTCTGACTCAGTCTCTTCGTTGTAAACTTTTTCTTCCCACCATTTGTCAAAAGTTGCAACATTGTTTGCAGCATCAACTTCAACTAGATTATGCTTGAAGTTCCATTTAAAGCCTCTTGCTTCACACTGCTTTACAATCGGCGTATTGTAATCAGGAATACCAAATAGCGCTCCACCGTCAGTGTAATAAGTAAGTTGAACTTTATCTGCAACACCTGCCTCTTTAAGACGAGCATGAGTTAAGTACATAATTTTCAGAGGTGCACCACCACATTTAATCGGTGTATGAGGCATAGTATATACCGCTTGAAGCTTTTCTGCGCCCGTATGAGACTTAGCTTTAGAGATTAACTCTTGGATACCTTTCCATGTTGCAGCAGCTCCATCTTGGAAGTATAGAGAGTGAAGACCGTTTTGTGTGATAGTTTTCTTTGTAGCCGCATTGTCTTTTCCGCTAGAAGTGATAAGACCCTCTACACCTTTGATAAAACCAAAGTTTAGAGATGCACCCATTGCAACTACAAGTTGGTCATAAGCTACTTCTTGGCTTCCGTCAACAACAACTTTATTGTTTTCAGGATCAAAAGCAGTGATGCTTCCTTGGATAAGTTTTACACCTTTTGGCAGGAAATCGTCTCTTTTGTAAACAATGTCATCTAAAGTCCATACACCTGCAGCAACAAGCGTTTGTCCCGGTTGGTAAGAAACAGATATAGGATCCGGCTCAATTACAGTAATATCTGCATTTGAGATAGTGTTGTTAAGACGAGCAGCAGTAGCCATACCCGCCAAACCACCACCAGCGATAACAATTTTGCCTTTTACATCAGCAGATGCAGTAGCAACAGATGTGCCGACAGTAGCACTTGCCAACACAGATGCAGCAAGCGGAGACATCGTTAAGTATTTTAAAGCGTCACGACGACTCATTATCTCCGGATGTTTATCAACTTCATTTAAAATCTGTTCTAAGATTTCGTTCTTCTTCATGGTATTCCTTTTCTTTTGTGATAAAGTTATCAATTCTACATTTATACGGCTTAAGATAGTTTTAAATTAGTGTTTTTTTGTTATTTTTATTACATTTTTTGGCTATAAAGTATCAATTTTTTATATTAATAATTATATATTTTGTTTATAATAAGCTGTACTGATACTTTAGAGTTAAACTCATTTTTAACTGTTCTATAACTACAAGTAAGTTTTTTACTCTCCGGCATTTGCAATATATTTTTAAATAATATAAGTTCTACTTCTTTTTTTTCGTTTTCAAATTCTCGCAAGAGTACTTTTGAGTGTGATTTTTCTTTGCCGAAAGTTTCGATTTTAACAACTTCTGCATCTTTTATGAGAAAAAGCGGTCGCGTATTGGCCTCTCCGTATGGCTCAAATCTCTCAAGTATATCTAAGAGTTCAAAATCTATTTCGCAAAAAGGGAGTACACCTACAACATCTTCTGATGGTAAAAAGTGTTCCGGAGCTAAATATGAGGCACTTTTATTTATCGCTTTTTTAAAGATTTCAATATTTTTTGCATCAAGTAAAAGCCCTGCTGCCATCTTATGACCGCCGAATTTTAGTAATAGTTCCTCATTTGCCTTTATGAGCTCATAAATACTGACATCTCCTATACTTCGTGCGCTCCCTTTTGCTATGCCGTTATCTATGCTCAGCACAATAGCAGGTTTTTCAAAACGATCTACAAGTCTGGAAGCAACAATGCCGACTACTCCTTCATGCCAAAATTCTTGTGCTACAACTATAATTTTGTCATTAGGGTTGCATAGTAAAAGCGCCTCTTTTGTTGCATTTGCTTCCTCTTCTTTTCTTAGCTCGTTTAAAGAGTTTAGTTTTTCAAAGAGTTCAAATGCCTTTGAAGTAGATTGTGCAGTTAAAAATTCCAAAGCAATGCTTGCATCTTCAATTCTTCCGGCGGAGTTTAAACGAGGCGCTATTTGGAAGCCTATATCTTCAGAAGTTATAGTTTTTTTATTTAGAAAATCTCTTATAATAGTGCAAGAGGGCTTATTTGAGCTTTGTATGATGCGTAGCCCCTCTTTTACGAGTGCTCTGTTGATGTGTGTTAAGGGCATAATGTCCGCAATTATGGCAATAGCTAACATATCTATAAAATATTTCATATCTATTGATAGGCTTAGCTCTTTTTTAAGGAGTGCCAAGAGCAGCCAAGCAACTTGCGCTCCGCAAATTTCCTCAAAAGGGTATGTGCAGCTGCTTAGCTTTGGGTTTATGATTGCATAGGCATCTGGCAGAACATCAGATGGCGTATGATGGTCGGTAATTATAAGATCTATGCCTTTTTGTTTACAAATTTCTGCGGCTTCTATGGCAGAGATGCCGTTATCTACCGTAATGATGAGGTCTGTATCTACTCTTTTTAAAATATTTGGGCTTACACCGTAACCGTCGCTAAATCTATTTGGAATAATTGCTTCAAGAGGGTAGGGGATTTGTCTAAAAAACTCAACCATTATGGCAGTTGAGGCAACACCGTCAACATCATAATCGCCGATAAGTGTTATTTTTTCTCTCTCTTTTACGGCTTGTGCAATTCTTTTTACGGCTTTATGAGCATCTCTTAAGAGTAGCGGATCCGGAATTTGCGAGAGTTTTGCTTCTTGGATATTAACTCTTTGACTCAGTAGTTCAAAGAGGGCTTGCTTGTTTAATGTTTTTACATTATCAAAGTTTCTCATCAGTTTAAATAGACTACTCTTGCTGAGAAATATCTAAAGTAGCCTTCACAAATGCCAAGATAGACGGGTTTGGCGTTTGGAGTCTTGATGTGAATTCAGGGTGAAACTGTACGCCTAAAAACCATGGATGATCCTTTATCTCTACTGCTTCTATAAGTCCGTTTGATTCGCCGGTTACTATCATACCTGCATCTTCAAGCTGTTTTCTGTATGTCGGGTTTGCTTCGTATCTATGGCGATGTCTTTCATGGATAGTTTTTGCTCCGCCGTAAGCTTTACGGATAAGTGAGCCCTCTTTTGTGTCGCACGGGTACTCTCCAAGACGAAGTGTTCCGCCCATTGGGGATTTGTGTGTGCGTAGTTGCGTGTTGCCGCTTTGATCCATAAAGTTGTCGATAAGATAAATCATCGGGTATGGCGTATTTTCATCGAACTCAACGGAGTTTGCACCCTCAAAACCAAGCACATTGCGGGCAAACTCTACAAGTGTGAGCTGCATACCAAGGCAAATGCCAAGATATGGAATCTTGTTTACTCTTGCATATTCGATAGCTTTTATCTTTCCTTCGACTCCGCGGCTTCCAAAACCGCCTGCCACTAAAACGGAGTCGCAGTCGCCAAGAAGCGCTTCGGCTCCCCTCTCTTCTATCTTTTCGCTGTCCACCCAGTGAATATCAACGCGGGTGTCAAGATGTGCGCCTGCATGGATAAGAGATTCTGTAAGTGACTTGTAAGACTCTTTGAGTTCAAGATACTTTCCTACAAATCCAAGAACGATACGGTTTTTAGGTTGAACTATCTTTTTAACTAAAGAGTCCCAGTTTTCCATATTTGGGTTCAGTTCGCCAAGCTCTAACTCTTTTGCGATAGGTTTAAGGATGTTTTGTCTTAGAAATGACATAGGAACATCATAGATAGAAGCCGCATCAAGTGCCTCTATGACGCTGTCTGAAGCAACATCGCAGCTCATAGCCAGTTTTTTCTTAAATGTTTTTGGTAGTGGGTTTTCACTTCTTGCAATAATCATCTGGGGAGTGATACCTATGCGGCGAAGCTCTTGCACGGAGTGCTGGGTCGGTTTTGATTTGTGTTCGCCTGCTGCTTTAATGTAGGGAATAAGTGTTACATGTACAAAGAAAGTACCCGTAACATCTTCATCATGCTTCATCTGGCGTATAGCTTCCATAAACGGTAAACCCTCTATATCTCCGACCGTTCCGCCAAGTTCAACGACCAATATTTCATGTCCTTCACCTGCTTCTTTGATTCGTTTTACAATTTCACCTACTATATGAGGGATAACCTGAATAGTTTGCCCTAAATAGCCGCCTGCTCTTTCTCTCTCTATAACGCTTGAATAAACCTGCCCCGTAGTAAAATTGCTGGTTCTTAGGTATGATGTATCTAAAAATCTCTCATAGTTTCCGATGTCAAGGTCAGTTTCTGCTCCGTCTTTTGTGACAAAAACCTCACCGTGTTCTAGTGGGCTCATGGTGCCTGGGTCAACATTTATATATGGATCTATTTTTAACATACCGACTTTTTTGCCTGAGTGTTTAAGCAAAGTACCGATACTTGCTGCTGTTATCCCTTTCCCAAGAGAGCTTAAAACTCCACCCGTGACAAAAATGTATTTAGTCATAAAATAGCTCCAAAATGTCAAATATGGACGCGATTATATTATAGTATCTCTTAAAATTAAGTACATTCTTAGAGTTACAAAACACTAGAGTCTAAGAAACTTTTGGTAAAATAACAGACAATTTAATAAAAAGATTTATATGGATTTTACGCTTTTATATATTGTCGTCGTACTTGGTATGTCAACTGTTTTAAATATTATATTGAAGCGCTTGGGTATCTCACAGATTATAGGCTACATATTAACCGGCACTATTGTTTATTATATCTTTGATATGACTCATGTCATTAGTTCTAGTACGCTAGAACATATAGGGGAGTTTGGTATAGTATTTTTGATGTTTACAATCGGGCTTGAGATATCTTTGTCTAAGATGAACAGTATGAAAGTTGAGATATTTTTTAACGGTTTTTTACAAGTAAGCATAACCGCTTTTATAGTTTACTTGGTTAGCCATTATCTCTTTAATTTAGCAGTTATTCCTTCTATGATAGTTTCTTTGGCTTTTTCTTTATCATCTACCGCCGTTGTTTTAAGCTACCTAAAAAGCTCAAAAGAGATATACAATCCTTATGGGCAAAGAGCAATGGGCATACTTATATTTCAGGACATAGCGGTTATTCCTATACTTATCTTTTTGGGGTTTTTAACAAGTAAGGGTAATGAAGATGTAAGTATTATTTTAATAGATACGCTATTTAGTGCCATAGCCGTAGTCTTGCTTCTTTTTATCATAGGTAAGAGGGTTATGACTTGGTTATTGCATTTTTCTGCAAGAAGTGAGTTAGATGAACTTTTTATGAGTTCAGTTTTTTTTATAGTTATAAGCGCGGCACTTGTAGCTTCGTTTATGGGGTTTACCTATTCGCTTGGAGCATTTGTCGCAGGGATGATTATTGCAGAGACAAAGTACCATCACAAGGTAGAGTCTGATATAGCGCCGTTTAAAGATATACTTCTTGGAACATTTTTTATCGTTGTGGGTATGAAGATAAATGTTGTTTATTTTATTGAGCATATAGGTACGATTATAGCTGTTTTCGCACTTGTATTTGTTTTAAAAACAGCCGTAACATATGCAATAATGCGTATTACTTCGTCACACACTCGTTCACTAAAAACAGCTCTTGCACTCTCGCAAGTCGGAGAATTCTCATTTGTTATTTTTGCCGTAGCAAGTGCCGGAGGACTTCTTGAGAAAGAGATAGAGTCTCTTTTTGTTTTGGTTGTTATATTTTCTATGATGATAACGCCGTTTTTTATATCTAAGATAAATAGATTTGTAAGTTATATTAGTAATTATCAATATTTAGGATTGGATACGACGGCATTTATGTCAAGAAAAAATCATGTTATACTTTGCGGATATAGCGTGACCGGTAAATTTGTTGCAAAAAACCTAGATATCATAGATGCTCAGTATGTTATAATAGACAATAACCCAAAACATGTACAAGAGGCGCTTAATGACGGCAAAGAGGCATATCTTGGCGATATGTCAAAGTTAGCACTTCTTGAAGCACTCCATGCCGAGAGTTCCGCAGCCATTATAGTTACACTTGACAATATAGAGAAAAAAAGAGCTGTTTGTGAGGCAGTGCTAGAACATACTAAAAATGTAAATCTTGTTGTTAAGGTATCAAGTTTGGAGGATAAGCTTAATTTACAAGACCTGCCGATTACTTCGATAGTCGATGATAAGGTAGAAGTAGGGCGTATTTTGGTGGAGAGAATGATGACATGTCAAATTGGGGGAAAGAGACAATGAGAGATATTTTTATAACGGATTTGGACCATACATTTTTAAAAACGGATTTATCTCTTAGTACTTATACGAAAGATATATGGAATGAGTACGCGAAACACTCTATAATGAGTGTTGCAACCGCTAGAACATACAAAAAGACGCTACAATTTATAAATGATATAGAGATAAATGCCCCGATGATACTACTAGACGGCGCATTGATAGCTACCGTTGATAAAAAGATAATTTCTACTAAGTTTATAGATAAAAATAGTGCGGATAGTATCATAGATGAGGGAGCAAAATTCGGTATTTACCCTTTTATACTCTCTTTGGCGGATGCTTCTTTGCGTGAGATATTTTCATACTCTACAACACTCAATTATCATCAAAACGAGGTACTTAAAAACTATAAAAACGATGATCATCATAACAAACAAACCAATCTTCGTGCAATGGATGATAATTTTAAGATAGTATATTTCGGAGAGGAGAGTTTGCTAAGAGAGCTTTATGCTCATCTAAAACCTATTTTCGGCGATACATTTAAATTTATTTTAGCGCCTGAAGCGTATGTAGGGTGCTATTTTTTAACTATACTTCATAAAGATTCGGATAAATCTCACGGCATAAAAAGTGTAAGTGAATATGTCGGTTTTGATCTTGGCAGACTCACCGTTTTTGGGGATAATCTTAATGATGTAGGTATGTTTGAACTTGCAAAAACCTCCGTTGCGGTTGCAAATGCTCAAGAGAATGTAAAGAAATTTGCAAATATCGTTTTAGAGCATACAAACGATGAAGATGCGGTTGCCAAATACTTAGAGAGTCTGAAAAATGCAAGATAAAACTTCATTTGTACCTATGGTCATAATAGGTGTTCTGTTTTTTATATTTGGCTTTGTTACTTGGTTAAACGGCTCACTTATACCGTTTTTAAAAGTCATTTGTGAGCTAAGCGAATTTGAAGCGCTCTTTGTGACTTTTGCTTTTTATATTGCTTATACCGTAATGGCATTTCCTATGGCTTTTGTGCTTGAGAAGGTAGGATATAAAAACGGTATGATGTTAGGGCTTTTTATAATGGCAGTAGGTGCTTTGATGTTTATACCATCGGCGCAGAGTGGTAGTTTTAGGCTCTTTTTGTCGGCTCTTTTTGTGCTTGGAAGCGGACTTACTCTTTTGCAGACCGCATCTAACCCTTATGTTGTGCATTTGGGAGATATAAAAAGTGCGGCGATGCGCATCTCCATCATGGGAGTTATTAACAAAAGTGCAGGGGTTTTAGCTCCGCTTCTTTTTACTCTGATTGTTTTTACCGATATACCGCTCATTGAAACTATAACTCCGCAGGATAAAGAGCTTATGGCATCCAAACTTATAGTTCCGTATATGGGTATGGCTCTCATACTCCTCTCTCTTGTAGCGCTGATTCGTTTTTCGTCTCTTCCCGAACTAGAGTTTGAACAAGACAATAATGAAGCTAAAAGAAGTATATTTGTGTTTCCTCGTGTGGTTTTGGGTGCGGTTGCACTCTTTTTTTATGTAGGCATTGAGGTCATTGCCGGAGATACCATAGGGCTTTATGCGCAGAGTTTAGGTGTGCAAAATGCTACCTCACTCACATCTTATACGATGATTTTTATGGTGCTTGGCTACATAGTCGGTATCTTTTGCATCCCAAAATATCTCTCACAGCAAAAGGCACTTCTTTTCTCCGCACTACTTGGAATACTCTTTATACTAGGTATTGTTTTTAGCGGAGCAAACCATACTTTTTTTGCGGCACTTCCTGATACCGTGCTTTTTGTCGCACTTCTTGGTTTTGCAAACGCTCTTGTTTGGCCTACCATCTGGCCATTGGCGCTTGAGAGCATAGGAGCGTATAGCGCAAAAGCAAGCGCACTTCTTATCACATCTATAGCAGGAGGTGCACTTCTCCCGCTTCTCTTTGGTAAAATCGCCTCTTATATAGCGGTAAAAAATGAAGCCGCAGAAGCAAAAGTTGCTTTTCAAGGTGCACATCTTTTTCATTATGAAAGAGCGGGTGAAGAGCCGATTTTATGGCTTAGTGAAGCTAGTGATTTTGAACTTGGCAAGGCAATCCGTGGCGGTGTTCCCGTCTGTTGGCCTTGGTTTGGGTTCAATGAAGATAAATCTCTGCCACAGCACGGGTTTGCAAGAGTGGCTTTGTGGGAGTTTGTCGGTTCTGATGAGTTAGATGAAAAAACGACTGTTTTGGCATTTAGGCTTACGCACGATGAAAAAACGCTCAAAATGTGGCACTATAAATTTATTTTAGAGCTAAAAATTACAATTTCGGATAGATTGAGTATGGAGCTAAAAACTACAAATTTAGATGATAATACCTTTAAAATCTCACAAGCACTTCATACTTATTTTAGTGTTTCGCATATCTCAGATGTAGTTGTAAAAGGTTTAGATAAAAAGCCCTATTTGGATGCATTGACATGGAAAAATGAGGTGCAAAAAGGCGATATAAGATTTGATGCTGAGGTAGATAGAGTATATCAAAATGTAAATGATAAGATAACCTTAGTAGATATAGACAGAGAGATAACTATAAAAAATGAAGGCTCATCTTCCGTCGTTGTATGGAATCCTTGGATAGAAAAGACTAAAAGAATGAGTGCTATGAGAGAAGATGCTTATATGACTATGCTCTGTATTGAGTCTGCTAATGCTTTTGATGATGCCAAAGTGCTTAAGCCAAACGAGTCTCATACCCTCAAAGCAACTATCTACTAGCCAACTCTTCTCTTAATAGCTTATTTGCTTCATAGGCTAGACGCATAACGCCTATGGCATAGTTAGATGAGTTGTTGTAGCTCATTATCTTTTTAGTGTATTCTCTTAGATAGTTAAGTTCTTGATATTCACAGCTAAAACAGTTATATGTTTTATTTCCTGCTTTGTTGGTCGCATATACAAATGAAGCATTTTCGTTTTCAAACTCAAAGTCGTACCATCTGCTCTCAATATCTGCGATATCAGGCATATTTTGCCATTTTATAAGTTCATTAAATTCGGCTCTTTTGTTTAAAAAATTGCTTGCCGATAAAATTGCATCTTCCATTGTAGTTACATCAGGAATCTCTTTTTGGTAGCCTTGTGCAAATGATAGATTGTTTGGCATAAACTGCGGTATGCCTATAGCTCCTGCATAAGAGCTAGGTAAATTGCACTCCTCAGGAGTGATGCCTTTTTCATAACAATATTTTATTATGGAAACCATATTGGATTTACCCATAGTAATAAGCCATTTTTCTCTAGGCGAATTTGGTTCTGTTTTGATAACCAGTGTATTAAATACGATAAAAGCATCGTGTTTTGGTACTATTTTGCCAAGTCTAGTCTCTTTCATAAGTATAGATGCGACTACTTCCCTATTGACACTATATATGCTTTCGGCATGGTCATAAACTGCACTATACTCTTTTAGATGTGCGACGATTTGCGGTATATATTTTACAAGTGTATTATTGGCTTTTTTTTCATTTTGTTTATGCACTTCTATCTGTTTTGGCTGCATAAGCTCAAAGCTCACCTCATCAAATTTTTGTGTTTTTGGTTCTGAGTTTAAAAAAGCATTTGCATATTCATAGCTTACACCTTCACTTACTACCTTGTTGCAAATATCCTCATAATTTTTATCTGTAAAATTACAAGCGTCATCTTTTGCAAAGAGAAAAACAGCAGCTAAGAGTAAAAAAATTATCTTCATAACAAAGAGTATAACATTTATTGGCTATAATTTCAAAAAAATAAAGGGGTTTATAAGTGGAAGTAGATAAAGCCTGTGATAACAAAATCTGCCTAAAGAGCAAAGAGTGCGCTAGATTTCAGTCATATTTAGACGGCAACAAAGACTATAAAACATTTAAAGGTACAGAGACAAAAGGTTGCGGGCAGTTTATACAAAAGTAGCCTCTGCCTCCCTTAGTCTCTCTATCGTACCTACATCATGCCATTTTCCTAGATGTAGTGATGCACCTACTCTTTTTTTCTCTATTTGGCTTCTTAGAAGAGGTGCAAGGGGTGCTTTTTTAAGCTCCAAATCCGCAAATAGTTCCTTTTTATAGTAACCTATCCCGCTAAAAGTGTATTTTTCATCGCCATCATTTGTAGCTCTGCTCTCTTTTATGCCAAAATCTCCGCTTTGATTGTGCTTAGGATTTTCAACCAGTATAAGATGCGCCAAATCATCAACAAGCTCAAAACTTTTATCGAACTCATAGTCGCATAAAACATCCCCGTTTACTACTAAGAAAGTATCACTGTTTATGAGCTTTAGTGCATTTGCTATACCGCCTGCACTCTCTAATGCACCCTCTTTTTGCTCATCCGAGTATTTTATGGTTACTCCCCACTTTGAACCATCACCCAAAAACTCAGGTATCATATACCCTAAATGGGCGATATTTATAACTATATCTCTAAAACCAAGAGATGCAAGTTTTTCTATGTGCCACACTATAAGAGC
>JAUPKZ010000042.1 GCA_030837195.1 Campylobacterota bacterium | reverse complement strand
GCTGTTTGACGAAGTAAAATATTTTAAAATAGAATTTATTGAGCACATTGATGCGGATGAAGTGCCTCTTTTGGAAAAAACTATCAATGATGCTTTTGACATGAGCAAAGAAGCGAAACTAAAAAACATAGTTATAAAGGCAGATGAAGTGAGTATAGATTGTGAACACTCTTTGGCATATGCCGAACTAAGTGTTCATACCCACAACCAAAAAGGGCTTCTTGCATTTATTATGGAGTGTTTTGAAAAACTGCATATAAATATAGCAACGGCAAAGATTCATAGTAGTAAGCATCGGGTCAGAGATAGTTTTTTAATGGAAAAACAAAATGAACTATGCAATAATGTCGATAAAATTTACAAGATTCTTACAAAAAATACGATGTAAGTTATAATTTACAAGGAACGCAGATGTGTGGTATAGTCGGGTATATCGGCAAAAAAAATACTAAAGAAATTTTACTATCGGGGCTTAAAGAGCTTGAATATCGCGGATACGACTCTGCCGGTATAGCTATTTTACAAAACGGAGTATTTTCCAACTTTAAAGCAGTAGGCAAACTTGTAAATCTTGAAGAAAAAACAAAAGAGTTTAAAACCAATGATTTTGCGGTCGGTATCGGGCATACAAGATGGGCAACTCACGGAAAACCGACGGAGTTAAATGCACATCCGCACTTAGGGGAGCACTCCTATGTCGTTCATAACGGTATCATTGAAAACTATGCAGAGTTAAAAAAAGAGCTTCAAGCAGGCGGTGTAACTTTCTTAAGCCAGACAGACACGGAAGTTATCGTACATCAGTTTGAAAAAAATATGAAGGTTCTAAAAAATTCTTTTGAAGCCTTTAAAAAAACTCTTAAAGAGCTTCACGGTGCTTATGCTATACTGCTTGTAACAAAAGAGCAGAGCGATACCATCTTCTTTGCAAAACACGGCTCCCCTATGATAATAGGCATCAATGAACAAAACGAAAACTATTTTGCTTCATCGGACACACCTCTAATCGGGCATTGCAAAAGCGTAAATTATTTTGAAGACGGAGATTACGGCTATGCAAAGCCGAATGAAATCGTAATTTTTGATAAAACAGATACAAAAAAAGAGGCGAAACTTACGCCTCTCTCCCAAAACAGACTATCAGCTCAAAAAGACGGCTTTAGATTTTTTATGGAAAAAGAGATTTATGAGCAAAGCAGCGTAATATCCGATACTCTGATGGGGCGTATAAATGACAAAGAAGTTATTTTTGAAGAGCTTAGCCCGACACTATTTGCAGGTATAAATGAGATAAAGCTGTGTGCCTGCGGAACATCTTACCATGCCGCCATGAGTGCTTCTTATCTATTTGAAAGATATGCAAAAATAAAAACTTCTCTTGAAATTGCAAGCGAATTTAGATACAGAGACCCCATAATGACAAAAGATACTCTCTTTGTAGTTATCTCTCAAAGCGGAGAAACTGCCGACACGCTTGAGACTCTAAAAATGGCAAAGGCTGCTGGGCTTAAAACTTTGGCAATCTGCAATGTTGACAATTCATCCATAGTAAGACTATCCGACGCTACTATACTAACAAGGGCAGGCATAGAAAAAGGTGTCGCTTCAACCAAAGCATTTGCAACGCAAGTAAGCGTTTTTTGGATGCTATCTCTTTATATAGCAAGACTAAAAAACTCTATGTCCGAAGATGCCATAGCAGCGCAAATCTCTCTGCTTAGAGAAGTTCCCGCACATGTAAAAGTAAATGACGCAATGCACGAGAGGATAAAAAGGCTCTCAAAAAGATATCTTCACGGACACGGTTTTTTCTTCATAGGCAGAGATGTTTTTTACCCTCTGGCACTTGAGGGTGCGCTAAAACTAAAAGAGATCTCATATCTTCATGCGGAGGGTTACCCATCAGGAGAGATGAAGCACGGACCTATCGCACTTGCAGACCCTGAGCTATTTACCATTGCATTGTTACCAAAATATCTACACTACGAAAAAGCAAAAAGCAATGTTGAAGAGTTAAGTGCTAGAGATTCTACAATCTGTGCCATAAGCCAATTAGAGTTTGACAAAGCGGATGATTTTATACAAATCAACGAATGCAGCCATTATATGCTAGAGTTCTTTGAAATGATGGTTGTTTTGCAGCTTTTGGCACTAGAAATTTCTATAAGACTCGGCAATGATGTAGATATGCCAAGAAATCTGGCAAAAAGCGTAACGGTTGAATAATTTTTAGCCGTTTCAAATAAATTTTATTTTTTATTGGGTACTATAAACCTTTTTAATCGAAACAAAGGATTGCTCCACTATGCAAACGAAATCGAAACTTTTACTTTTTGTAACATTTATGCTGCTTATTTTAACTGCAGCCACTATTATAAATATCTCTTTAAATTTTAGAAAATACAGCATAAATAGCGCCATAGAGAAGTCACAAATGGCTGCAAATATAGTAAAAGACGGTCTTACCGCACATATGGTAAACGGTATGATGGACAAAAGACAGTACTTCTTAGACAAAATTGCCACAAGCAACAATATAAAGTCGTTATGGATTGCAAGGGGCGAAAATGTCATCCAGCAATATGGCCCGGGGCTTAATACAGAAAGCGTAAGAGATGAAATAGACGAACAGGTGCTAAAAACAGGAGAAAGCGTACAAAAAATTACGGAAAATACAAAAAACACCGTTTTAAGAGTTACCATTCCGTATAAAGCTTCAACCCCTATCGATAACACAAACTGTATCTCATGCCACAATGTAAACAGAGGGGATACTCTTGGGATTATAAGTATGGAATTCGATATTAGCGATATGCGTAGTAGCGGTATGATGACGATTCTCAAAATTTTGGGCATCAATCTACTATTTATCGCGGTTGTACTTATCTTAATCAACTACTATGTAACTCCGTATATGAAGCTATTTGCAAATATGCAAGATGGCATCAAAAAAGCATATAGCGGCGATTTTACGCATCAGTTTGTCTCAAAAGTAGGCGGAGATGCAAAAATAGTCGTTGAACAGCTTAACTCTCTGTTTCATAAAATGCAAGAAACATTCGGAGATATAAAATTCAATCTTGCAACATTTATACCGCAAGGCTGCGTTTCATCGCACGACCCTCTGCATGAAGCAAAAACTATCATAAATGAGCTATCTGATATATATAAATTTAAAAAGACGATAGAGCTAGACGGTTCAAAAGATGAAGTTTATGTAAGAATCATAGATATTTTAAAATTAAAATACCATGTCGGTCATTTTGCTTTTTTTGAAGTAAACAATTTGACTGCTGAGAGAAAGCTCATATTTAGCACGGAAGACGAAACAATCTGTTTTGAAAAAACAAACAAAGATGCAAAAATTTGCAGAGCTTTTAGAACAAATACGGTAACCATCTCAACTGAGTTTCCAAACCTATGCCAAGCATGTGTTGCAACCGATATAAACTATGTCTGTATTCCTTTTAACATCAACCAAGATGTTTCTTTGACGGTATCTATGACATCGGACAAAATAGAAGAAGTTGAACTTATGAAGAAAAATATTTCAAGTATAAGACACTATCTTGAAGCTGCAAAACCTGTTATACAGGGTCAAATTTTAATGGAAAAACTAAAAGACACCTCTCTTCGCGATGGAATGACAGGGCTTTATAACAGAAGATTTTTAGAAGAGTTTATAGATAAAATCATGAGTCATGCAAGCAGAAAGAAAGAGACTTATGCCGTTATGATGATAGATGTTGACTTCTTTAAAATGGTTAATGACACTTATGGGCATGATATGGGCGACAGAGTCATCGTGGAGCTATCAAAAGTACTTAAAAACTCTATCCGCTCATCTGACCTGGCGATCCGCTACGGTGGAGAAGAGTTTGTAGTTATGTTAAATGATGCAACAGATGAGGGAATACAAATAGTTGCTAAGAAAATCCACTCTACATTTGCAAAAATAGCATTTGATGTCGGAGCGGGAGAAGTTCTCAAAAAGACACTAAGTATAGGTATAGCAAAATATCCTACTGATGCCGACAGTATATGGAAATGTATCAAATTTGCAGATACTGCACTTTATGAAGCAAAAAATACGGGAAGAAATAAGATAGTAGAATTTAAGCCTGAAATGTTTAGCGGTGATAACTTTTAACTTTTAACGACACTACACACTAAAGGGACAAATGTCCCTACACCGTTTTTCAAGAATTACGAAGTGCATAAAGCCATAAAAAATTAAAAGAGTGATGTGTAATTGCAAAGCGCGAACGAGGAAGCATTTTGAGTATGTGACGAGTTGAGCAACGCAGCAAGTGCGTTACTACTTTAATTTTATAATCTAGTGCTTAGTGCTACAAGCAGAAACACCAGGAGGTGTTGTTGGCTGAACACTCTCATTGCTTGCTCCGCCTCTTAGATTTACCTCTTCTATGGTAGCCCAGATAGATGCTGCCGCAGCCATATAGCGTTTTGCGCTCTCGCTAGTCGGTGCAACAAAAGTAATAGGTTTACCTTCATCTCCGCCTGTTCTAATTGATGGTTCTATAGGAATTTCTGCAATAATCTTAGTTCCAAACTCTTTTGCCATAGGCTCTGATGTTTTTTTGCCGAAGATATCATACTCAACACCGGTATCAGGTGCGATAAATCCGCTCATATTTTCAACAATTCCTGCAATTGGAATATTTAGTTTTTTAAACATATCTAGTGAGCGGCGAGAGTCATCAAGCGAAACTGCTTGAGGAGTCGTAACGGTCAGTCCTGCCGTTACCGGTACGCTTTGAGCAAGAGTTAGCTGCGCATCACCAGTTCCAGGAGGCATATCTATAACTAAAACATCCAAATCACTCCACATAATGTCTCTTAAGAATTGCTCGATTGCTTTCATAATCATAGCACCACGCCAGATAAGCGATTGTCCCTCTTCCATCAATGAGCCCATAGACATCATCTCTACGCCGTATGCTTTAATAGGAAGAACTTTGTTTCCCGTGACTTCAGGCTTAACATTTGCAACACCTAACATTCTAGGAATATTCGGTCCGTAGATATCTGCATCAAGAAGCCCTACTTTTTTGCCTTGTTGTGCAAGTGCAATAGCAATATTAACGGATGTTGTAGATTTACCTACGCCGCCTTTACCTGAACTTACCATTAAAAAGTTTTTAATATGCGGAGCAATATTTTTATTTTTAGGCTTAGGAGCCTCAGGCATCTTTGGAGCTTTGATATTTACTACAACATTTGCGGCACCTACTGCTTTTAACTCGGCAGTTGCGTCATCTTTAATTTGTTGTGCAACTTCCGGAGCACTTGATGTAATCTCTACATTAAAACTAACATCATTTCCGTTTATTTCAATACTATTTACAAAACCAAAAGTTACTATATCTTTTGTAAAACCAGGATATAAAACTTTTGATAATGCCGTATTTACAACATCTTTAGTCACTATCTTTTCCTTACTTGTCAAATTTTTTCTATTATTATAACTCAATTAAATAAGACAAAAATTGTCCTATATCAATTAACATTTTTTTTTAAGTTTTTTTTACTTTGGCGCTTTGCGCCAAGAGTGCAGACCTAAACTGCTTCTCTCTCTTTGGCTTCTCTTGCTATCTGCTCAATCGCTTCTGGGTTGTCCATAATATTTTGAGTTATCTTATATGAACAAAACTTCGGTCCGCACATAGAGCAAAATTCCGCTTCTTTAAAAACATCTTGAGGAAGAGTCTCATCGTGATACTCCCTTGCTCTCTCGCTATCAAGTGCAAGTTCAAACTGTCTATTCCAGTCAAAACGATATCTTGCATCGCTCATCTCATCATCTATATCTCTTGCACCCTTACGCCCTCTTGCAATGTCTGCCGCATGAGCCGCTATCTTGTATGCGATAATACCTTCTCTGACATCGTTTGCATTAGGCAGACCTAAATGCTCTTTTGGCGTAACATAACAAAGCATACTAGCCCCATACCATCCGCCTACTGCTGCACCTATGGCAGAGCTAATATGGTCATATCCTGCTGCGATATCAGTAACCAAAGGTCCTAAAATATAAAAAGGCGCCTCATGGCAAAGCTCTCTTTGAAGCTTCATATTTCGTTCAATCTGGTTTAGCGGAACATGCCCCGGACCTTCTATCATAACCTGAACATCTTTCTCCCACGCTCTAAGAGTAAGTTCTCCTAAAACTTTAAGCTCGCCTAGCTGTGCATCATCACTAGCATCGGCTAAACATCCCGGGCGAAGTGAATCGCCGAGTGAGAGAGCAACATCATATCTTGCGCAAATATCTAAAATCTTATCGTATGCCGTATAAAAAGGGTTTTCTCTATGATAATGCATCATCCACGCAGCCATCAAACTTCCGCCTCGACTTACTATTCCCATCTTTCTCTTTGCAATCTTTGGCATAGTTTCAAGCAAAAAACCTGCATGGATGGTAAAGTAGCTAACACCCTGCTGCGCTTGTCTCTCAAGAACTTCAAGCATCACATCTATGCTTAATTCTTCTATCTTGTTTCCGACATCATGGAGTATCTGGTAAATAGGTACGGTCCCTATTGGTATCTTAGAAGCTGCTATAACCGCTTTTCTTATCTCATCTAAATCGCCTCCCGTAGAGAGATCCATCGCCGTATCTGCTTTATAGTGTTGCGATACTTGGATTTTTTCTATCTCGCCTTGTATATCAGAAGCAATAGCAGATGAGCCGATATTAGCATTTATTTTACATTTTGCCGCTATTCCTATTGCCATAGGCTCCAATGAAGTGTGATTTACATTTGCAGGGATAATAAGTCTGCCGCGAGCAACTTCACTGCGAACAAGTTCCGGAGATAAGTTTTCTATATTGGCAACATACTCCATCTCCTCTGTTATTATGCCCTGCTTAGCATAATACATCTGCGTCTTAACTCTATCGTTTTGACGCTTTTTTACCCACTGGGTTCTCATTACTTCTCCTACTATAAAAAATTTTTCTATACTATATTAAATTAAGTTCTGGAAATATAGTCAAATAAAATTAATATAATATTAAGGGATGGTATTAAAATCATTATTTAGGTTTTTAATATTATCCTTGTATTTTTCAAGATAAAAAAAAGCTTTTGGTGTGTATAATTTCGTAACACAAAAAAAATGAGGAGTTTTATTGTCAAATTTGTCGCTTATACTCCTAGCAGCAGGCAGCTCTTCAAGATTTGAACTACCTGTTAAGAAGCAATGGCTTCGAGTTGAAGATAAGCCATTATGGCAGTTTGTTGCAAACAAGTGTGAAGAAACTAAACACTTTAGCAAAATAATAATTACGGCTGCTCAAGATGAACTTGAGTATATGAAAAACTATGCAGATTATGTCTATATCCAAGGCGGAGCAACAAGGCAAGAATCGCTTAAAAACGCTCTTAGGGAAGTTGAAACGGAGTATGTTTTAGTAAGCGATATTGCAAGGTCATGCATAAGCGAGCAATTTTTAAATACCATAATTTCTCATATGGGAGAGAGTGATTGCATCGTCCCTTGTTTAAGCGTTGCGGACACGATCGTATATGGTGATGAAACAATCGATAGAGCTAAAGTAAAAAGAGTTCAAACTCCACAACTCTCTCGTACTTCTATCCTAAAAGACGCTCTTTTGCAAGGCACTGATTTTACGGACGAGAGCAGCGCAATAGTTGCAAACGGCGGAGAGAGAAAGTTTATTGCAGGGGAAGAAGACGCGCATAAAATTACCAATATTGCGGATTTAAAAAAGTTAACATGTTTAGCTCCTCCATCATCTGATACTTTAAGCGGAGTCGGATTTGATGTACATGCATTTGACGACAAAGGCGAAATGTTTCTATGTGGAGTTAAAATCGCTTCTGATTTCGGATTTAAAGCGCATAGCGACGGTGATGTTGCCATTCATGCTCTAATAGATGCACTTTTAGGAGCTGCTGGTATGGGTGACATAGGAATGATGTTTCCAGATAGCGACGCTCTGTACAAAGGCATTGATTCTAAGGAACTTTTGAGAATAGTTGTGGAAAAACTTTACAATTTCGGTTTTATAATTATAAATGTAGATGTTACAATTGCATGTGAAAAACCTAAAATAAACAGTTACAAACTTCAGATGAGAAGAGTTCTTGCCGCAATACTAAAAATTGAGGGCTCAAGAGTAAATATAAAAGCTACGACAACCGAAAAACTAGGCTTTATCGGCAGAGGAGAAGGTGTCGGAGTTATTGCAAACGCAAATTTAAAATATTTTGATTGGATGAAAATTTGAAAATTTTAATTATAGAAAATGAAGTTTATTTAGCACAAAGTATAGCTACGAAATTAAGCGAGCTAGGGCATATTTGTGAAATGTGCACATCAACGAGAGATGCTATTAAGAGCAACGACTATGATGTAGTTTTACTCTCTACAAATATAAACGGTCAGGATTTTAATCCGGTTATTGAAACATTTAAAAAATCAATCATTATTTTAATGGTTTCATATATCAGCAATGATACTGTTTCAAAGCCATTGGCAGCAGGCGCAAAGGATTACATCTTAAAACCGTTTATGATTGAAGAGCTTATTAGAAAAATCAACCACTACCAAGATTATGAAAAACTCAAGAAAAAAAATGAAGCATATGAGAAATATCTAACACATACTTTTTCATCTTTTGCGGATGTGCATGATTTTGAAAACATAGAGTTTCCATTTTTCATATCATCTTCATTTCAAAAATATTCAGACTCTTTTGCATTTGAGTATGCAAAAAGAAAAAATCTGCCCATCTACTTTATCTCTCTTAGCGATCCAAAAGCATTTAGCGAGATAGAAGCAAATAGCTCAAACGGTATTTTTTATATTATTGATTTTCAGCTCTTAAAAAAGAGTGATAGAAAAGCACTTTTTGAGCTTTTGGAAAACAAAAAAGCCATAATCTCAAGCACGGACAAGATTGAAGATGTCGGCTATGAAGTTTTAGAGATAAAAAGTGAAACAAATATATTTAATCAAGGAGAAATTTTACCTATAGAAGATTATGTAAAATTTATAGTCCTAAATTATCAGCATAAACTTCCGGATACGGAACTCTCAAAAAAACTCGGTATCAGTAGAAAAAGTTTATGGGAGAAGAGAAAAAAATATGACATCGTTAAGAAAAAGTAAAACGCTTCTTATAGACAAAGAAGCTGCTGCTGCGCTTGAACTATTAAAAGAGGGCATATTATCGCCTGTTGAGTCTTTAATGAATAAATCCCAAAGTATAGAGGTTTTAGAGAGCGGGCTCTTTAAAGGCAGATCTTTTCCTTTCCCCTTTATCTTAGCTCCTTCAGGAAAAAGAAACACGGAAGTTTTAAAATCACTCTCAAGAGGCGAAGAGGTTACTATACTTTTTGAAAAAGAGCCCTTTGCAACGCTTATAGTAGATGAAACTTTTCATATCGACCCAAGAGACAGGATCAAACAGATATACGGGACGGACGATACTACCCACCCCGGTGTTATGGCAACACTAAACAGACTCGGCTCTCTTGCAGTGTGTGGAGAGTATAAGCTCATAAACGAACCAAGAAACCAAAACAAAAAAATAATTCAAGAAGCAAAAATTCTTGTTGAGGCAAAGCACACGACGGCTCTTGTTATGGCGGCAAACCCGCTTCATAGAGCGCATGAAAAGCTAATTCGCCAAGCACTTGACAGCACCGATTTGCTTGTTATTTTTCTGCTTAAGCCATATACGGAGTCTAACCTCTCTTATGAAATAAGAAAAGAGGCGTTAGAGTTTTTCATCAACAATTTTTTAACAAAAAATCATGTCGTTATCGTTCCGCTAGAAAACAGCTATATTTTTGCCGGATACAATGAAATAATTATTGACTCTATAGTAGCTAAAAACTATGGTTGTGACAGACTTACTATAGGACGAAATCATGCAGGTCTTGGTATGTTTTATGATTGCAACTCAAACAAATCGATTGTCGATAGAGTTATAGGCATCGACATAGAAATAACCGTTGCGAGTGAATATGTTTATTGTGACAAATGCACAACCCTTGTAAGCAAAAACACATGCCCACACGGACAGCATCACCAAATCTCTTACCACGCAACATCAATACTTGAGCTTTTAGAGCTTGGGATTTTACCTCCTACTATACTGATGAGAAAAGAGATATCTTCTGCCATTATCTCAAAGCTTCATCCAAACAGATTTAAAAACCTAGAAAAACTCTACTATGATATATTGCCTAGCGAGGGGCTTTTAAAAGAGCATACCGAAAATGATTTTTATCTAGAACTAATGAAGCTATATCAGACGACATCACTTACATAAAAGAAGAAAAAATGAACTGGTTTTTTTTAACTGCTGCATATAGCGGTCTCTCGCCAAAAGCTCCCGGAACGGTCGGCTCTTTTGTAGCTCTTGTTCTTGGCATATTTATATTGCTATTTTTTGATGTTCAAACACTTTTTTTAGCTGCTATTTTGGTTTCAATTGTCGGGATTAAAGAGATAAACAGATATGAAGAGAAAAGCGGCATCCATGACGATAAAAGAATTGTTATAGATGAAGTTGCAGGAATGTGGTTTGCCATTAGCATTGCTCCTGCGGTAACTATATCTTTTTCTGAAATAACCGTTTTTCAAAACGGTTTTTTAATACAATCGCTTATGTCTTTTGTATTCTTTAGATACTTTGATATAGCTAAACCATCTATTATCGGAAGAATAGACAAAGAAGCAAAAGGCGGCATCGGAGTGATGGGAGACGATATCCTTGCAGGCTTTAGCGCCGGAATTTTAAGTGCTGCTCTTTGGCAGATATACCTAAAAATCGCTGCACTATGGATTTAGCAAAACCCATTAGATCAATATGGGGTCATCCGTAGGTTCTATCTCTTCAAAGTCTTCTATAATTTGATCAAACATCTTAATGGTTTTTTTAGCTTTTGCAATATAATCCTCAAAAATAGCACTTGAAGCAGGAAATGCTTCTGCCAGCTCTTGATATATCAAAATGCGTCCGTTAATATGTTTATTTATCTCACCAAACGCCTCTTTAAGATACTCTTTTTTTGTTGTATGTCTAAAGAGAGAACGAACCATTCTGATTCTCTCTTTTATGGGAATAGACTCGCCGATTGCTTCTGCAACTCTTTTTATATCGAGCCTTGAGAGATAAACTCCGCTTATTGCAGGCGCTAAAAGTTTTGCAGTTAACGCATCTACAAATTGCGGCACACTCTCCTCTTCCTCTTTATCGCCATCGCTTGAACCTCTTATAGCGCCCTCTGCATCAAAACTGCACTTATCTTGTGTAAATTTGTCAAACTCTGCTCTTAAATCTTTTAAATCTTGTGCTTTCATAATAATTTTCCTTTTTAAAATCTCATATCACTCTTATCGTGCAAAAGGTGTCCTTTACTCTCAAAAAATGAATATACTGCGCTTGAGAGCTCTTCTAGCATATCATCAAAACCGATATATAAGCTCTCAAGTTCATTTGCTCTTACCTTAAGAGGCGAGAACTCCTTTTTAGGTTTTAAATCCATGTTGATTTTGCTTAACTTGCTTATCATATCTAACTTTGCAAAATCAGAAAAATCGACTACTGCATCAAATCGGCTCATATCTATGTTCATACCCTCTGCCATACGATTAATATCTGCATCTTTTACGCCGATTTTTGTAACAAAGTCCATCAGTTGCTCTAAATTATCACTAAAAAAACTTATATCAAATGTTGAATTGCACAAAGCAACAAATGCTTTTGCATAGCAGTCAACTCCTAAAAGTGCCACTTTCTTAACAGCTCTTGTTTTTAGATGCTCTCTAAGTGCAGAAATCGTAACAATATCGCCTATAAGTTTTTGCCCCTCTCTATAAACAATATCACACATACCGCTGCTCTTTACATACTCGGATGACTCATCCAAAGCCTCAACGCTTCTTTGCGTATATTCTTTTGAGATTAGCGCCCCGTTTACATGTGATTTTTTCATATTTACGATAGTAAAGTAAAAATCATCATCCCTTATATTCATAGGAATCATCATTGCATCTTTATTGTTTGCTTTAAAAAGCTTATTTAGCGTTGCAGAAATACTGCTCTGCCCTGCTTGTTCGCCTATAAACCCATAAAGATGAGTATGATGTGTTATTTCATTAGCATTATTCATCATTGTTTAAAAATTTCCTTTTATTCCCCAAAGTTCTCTTGCTTCTTCCTCTTCTGCTTTACATCTATAACAAAGCTTGTCATCTGAATTTGAACTAAAAATCATATTGCACTCATCGCATCTTCTTACATTAAACTTTATAAGATTATGCACCTCAGGTTCAAAAAACTCTTTTACTCTATAGGTAGGTGAGATGGTAATCGACTCCGGAACACATACATCATGGCATATATGACATTTTATACATAAAAACGGGTCAAAATCTATCTTTGAGTTTTTTATATCAGAGCTCAGCGCTCCGCTTGGGCAAACTCTATAACACATCTGGCACGCCGTACAACTCTCTTTGTCCAAAAGCTTCATAGAGGTAAAAGTTATCTCTTTTGCATCCACCACATGAAAATACGATGGCTTCTCTATGCGCTTTAGCACTGTAAAAAACAGCTTTCTTCTGTCTGTTATGCGCTTTTGCTTTAAAAGCGCAATATCGCTTTTTTGAAGTGTATGTTCTACTAGCTCATCTGTTGCTCTTTGCACCTCTTTTTCAAACTCTGTTTTTGCCTTTACTACCGTTTTGAGATTTGCTTTGCTAAAAAACTCTCTTCTTGAACTCTCTTTTTCTTCTTGAATGCTTTGATATCTTATATTTTCAAGCTTTATAGCTGCATTGCTCATCATAGCTTCTAAAACATAAGAAGCCTCTTCATATATAGATAAAATCTGCGGTTTGCACTTATGCGCAATAGCACACTCATCACAATAACCCATATCAAAAACAACCTCTTTTTTAAGAAGAGCCATTGAGATAAGATTTTCAACATTAAGCGCAGCAATACACGGAACATTTTTTCTACAAGAGACAATCTTTTCTTCATCTTCCATAAATGAGAAAAAAAAGTTCATCGGATTAAAATCATCCAAAGAAAATGCCTCATTAGGACAGACAGCATCACATCCGCCACACCCAACGCATGCAGAAAAGTTGATGGCAGGCAGTGGATTGTCTCCAACGACTATAGCATTTGTAGGACATATAACCTCACACTTGTTGCACTCGCTCTCTTTTGATAAAGAACGAACACAGCGGCTTGAAATTAGTTTTATCATTTAAGCTTTTAATTCCTTGCCAAGGTACTCATTGTCACTCAATATAAATTCAAGAGCCAAATCGGCTATATCATAATAAAGAGGTGTTCTTGCCTCATACTTTGCACTGATGAGATACATAGGCGCCCATTTTAAAAGATGCTTATTTAAAAACTCTTTTTGTGTTTCTCGTATGTCATTTACGCCTTCCGTATCCTCACTTTGCATAGCACTTAGCTCCGCCGCGACAAGATGATGCATAAACTCCAACTCAACACCTATATGGTCCGCCGATACTATTCTAGCCACTGCATAGTCAACCATAAAGTTTGAAGCACTATACATATCTGTTACGGGATTTGCACCGCCCGTCTCTATTTTTTGATCTTCTCTTGTATAGAATGTCTCATAAGGGATAAGATGCAAAAGTGAAAGGTTTACAAAATCGGGATTAAAATATTGTTCTAAAAGCTCTTTATTGCTTAGCTCATAAAGATTTTTCCACTCTTTTAAAGTCGGTAAAAAATCTAAAATACTTTCATCATTTTTGATTGTTTGCAACATATTCTCATCTAACTCTTGAAGAAGTACGCGAGATACCAGTGCATAAATATTTGCTCTTGCTTGTGTGTTTTGCATATGTTTTTTTCTTTAATTTAAAGTTTTTAGTTTGTGATTTTACCCAAAAAGTATAAAGATAGGTTTAGAGGTACGCTAAAGTAATTTTTTTGTAAAATTGACACAAAACAAACAGCCGCAAAAGCAACTTATGTTAAACTTTTGCAAAAAAGGATTTCCTATCACTTACACTCTTATTCATACTATTCATATATTTTCGGTCTTTATTTACGGCGGTTTTTTATTTGTAGATGTTCTATTTTTATCTAAAATGGGGCAGAGTCTCAGTGATGATGAACATAAAAAAGCAAGAGAAGCCGTTATGATGCATGTGAGAAAAGTAGTACCGTATGCCCTTATGGTTGCAGTTGCCAGCGGTTTGTATCTTATATCTCAAATTTTTGGCAAAATAGAAAACTCTTCTTTGTCATATTTTCAAACACTTCTTGCCATAAAAGCATTTTTAGGCTCTTGGTTAGGACTTAGAGGCATCAATCAAAAACTATTTAAAATCAACCCTTGGGTATTTAAGAGCCATTTTTTCCCTTTTAGCTTAGTTGTTATTATTATTTTATTATCACAATTTATGTTTTTATAGAAAATTATGCTATGATAACTTTATCACAAATCATAATGACAAGAGGCAGGGTAGCGTAATGTTTAAAAATTTAAGTATTCAAAAGAAGATGAATTACTTTATAGGTATGGTTAGCATATCGGTATTTTCGGCTGCTATATCAATCTTTTTGGCAATGGGTCA
>JAUPKZ010000100.1 GCA_030837195.1 Campylobacterota bacterium | reverse complement strand
CCCGGAGCATTTACGATAGAGTCTATCGCACTTGCACCGTCATGACAGCTCAAACATGCTAAAGACGGGCTATTTGGAGTTGCATCCGTTGCCGTACCTGCAATTGTCGAACCGTACATAGTAAATGTACCCGACGGTGTCGCTTTATTCCAAAGCGGAGCACCTGTAAAAGCAGTATTTGCCGCGTGAGGCGTATGACAATATACACATATTTCACCGTTATCCGCAGTACTGCTCGCAAGATTTGTATTACCCGACAAATCATGAGGACTGCCGCTAATAGAACCAGCAAAAAGATATGCTGCACCAACTATCGATGCAGTAGCCGCAACGATTTTCAATCTATTTGTAAACATAATTGTTCCTCCCCTAGTATAGTATAATGTTTTCTAATACTATTCTCACTTGTCAGTATAACGAATTATTATGTAATCTCTCTTTATGAATATAAAAATTATAAATATTTTACCAAAGTGTTACAACTAGAAACACCTTGGTTACAAAACAGCTACAATGTGATTTTTTCGTGATACTTATTACGGTTTGTTTACTTTTTATGACATCTCTGGCAAACGCCATAAGGCATAGTACCTTTCATCCTAAGAAGAAATATACCGCTTGAGCCATGCGGGTCATGACAGCCGCTACAAGTTAGCTCTCTTCCGGGACGAACCGGGTCTTTTCTATCTTTTGTAGGGTGTCCGCCGTCTTTTGTCGGCGCACCAAACCCAATCTGCGGTATAACATGTTTTCCGCTTGCTTTTTCTGCATGACAAGTGGTGCAGAGGTCCCATATGTTCTTGCGAAGAAAAAACTCATGATCGGAACCGTGGGGGTTGTGGCATCTCTCGCATCTTCCATCATTTACGGGTCCATGCCCAAACTTGCTGTTTTGCCAGCCATCGACCGTATCGTGACAGCTGCCGCAGGTTTTTGCGACGGGATCTGCTACAAGATACTTTGAAGCACCCTGATCTTGCATATTGTACTCGCCGTAATTTCCGTTATGACAATCGGCACAAAGCCAGTTTGCGGCGGGTGCGTGCGTGTTTTTGGTGTTTATCATTCCCTTGTGGCATGCATAGCATGTCGTCTTGGTTACATCTTCAAGTGCTTCGTTGTTTGTCGGGATATTTGACTTCATATCGTGACAAGATGCACACTTTTTCTCTTTTTCGTCTTTATGAAAATATCTTAGTTTGTATGCTTCTGCAGAGTCTTCATCTACGCCTTCAAAAAGTTCTGAGAGAAAATAGATATCTCTCTCTACCTTGCCTATGGCTTTTTTGTCTTTATATGAAGTAACGCTAACTTTGTTTTGCCCCGGATGAAGATAGATGGTTTTGCAGTATGTCCCTTTTTGTGCTTTTATATCTATGGAAGTAGTTTTATTGTTCTCTTGCTCTATGACCAAAGTATCTATATTTTTTATGTCGGCATCTATGACAAAAGTTGCACTCTCGCCTATAAAGCGGCTTTTTTCTTTGGGCATAACTACATCAAAAAGCGGTGTACTCTCTTTTGCATTGCCGCTAAGAGCGGCAAAAAGCAAAAGCATCATATATATGGACTTCAAAACAACCTTCTTATTTTAGGTTAACTTTCGGTTCTACCCTATCGTAGTGACGACGAGCATGACATGCAGGCGCACATGAACCGCCGTTCTCGGTCTCTATGAAACGGATAGGGAAGTTTATCTTACCAAACTGAGTTTTAGCTCTTAAATGGTGAGGGTACTCTTTTGTTCCGTGGAAATCATGGCACGCACGACAAGAGCGACCTTTTTCTTTATCGACATGGACAAAGTGCATATTGCTTGAACCGTTTCTAAAGTTTGTTGCAGTAGTCGTGTTGGCATCTATAATCTTCTCTTTCTCATGGCACTGGAAACAGATATAGTTATCTGTCTCAAACGACTCATAGAAAGTTCTAGGGAACGGTTTTTTAAGCATTCTTAGGTTATTTGAACCGTGCGGGTTGTGACATGCCGCGCAATCTCCCCATAAAATAGGCCCGTGCCAATCCGGATTGTTGTCCAAATGTTTGCCTATGTCCGCAAGCGTTTCGCCCGTTTCATCTGTTTTTACAGGCTGGCTGTGACAAGTCAAACATAACTCTTTTGAAGTATCTTTTACTAAAAATTTAGGGTTACTTGAACCATGAGGGTCATGACACTCTAAACACTTTCTAGGTCTATCAAGAGCACCGTGCTTGTCGGTTACCTCTTTTGTCCAAACTTCTTTGTCCACATGGCACATAACACAGAGATCTTTTTTGCCGTCTGCTTTTAACTGAAACTGATGATCTTCGGTATGAGGGTCATGACAGTTTGTACACTGGTCTTTTACAGGCGGGTGGATATTTGGCGTCTGTTTTAAGAAATCACCTTTGTCTTGGTGGCACGATGTACAAAGCTCATTAATGCTCGCAGACACTAAAAGCTTTGCATTGTCCGACTCATGCGGGTTATGACATGTCGTACACGCACCTGCTGCAACTGGACCGTGTATAAACTTTTTACCGTCTTTTGGCTCGTGACACATAGCACACAGTTCAGGCGGATCCATTATAAGAGCTCCGCCTCCTTTAGCATCTTTATGACAAGTCGTACAATCCCCCCACTCAAAAGGCGGATGTTTAACTTTTGCTTTAGACCTTAGCTCTGTTCCATAAAACTTTTCGGCCTCGGTTAAAGCAACTTCTTTTGTTTTAGCTGCATCGGCAACAGGCGCCTGTGCAAACGCACTAATGCACGCAAACAACAAAGAAACAACTATATTTTTTACAAAAACACAACCCTTTTTCATTTCTACACTCCCCTTTTTTATAACACTCTATTTATTGCGGTCTATCGTTTATGGATATAATGTATGTTGCAAGAGCTTGCATATCCGGATCAAAAAGTGTTCTGATCTTTACAAGCTGCGGGTTCATAACAGAAGCACGCATAGGATCTACTATAGGCTGACCCTGTCCTCTAAGATAAGAAATCATCTCTTTTTCTTTTCCTAAATACCCTCTTGCAATGGCAGCAATTGAGGGTCCGATTGTATCCATATCTTTTTTATGGCATACGGCGCAACCCTTTGCTTCAAAGATTTGTTTGCCTTTCTCGGCACTTATGTCTTGAGCAAAAACAGCAGATGCAAACATCGTACAAACAGCTAATCCGGAGATTATTTTTTTCATTTAAGACCCCTTATTTTAAACGATTTTTTTGATTATAGCATAACTTTTTCTAATTTTTATATAAATTTATCATATTTTTTCAAGACTTTAACAGATGACCACACTCTTTATCTCGCTCATCTCTTCAATGGCAAACTTAGGACCTTCACGCCCCACACCGCTAAGCTTTACGCCTCCATATGGCTGTATATCGAAGCGAAGAGTCGGGATGTCGTTTATGACCACTCCTCCTGCTTCTAGTTCATAAATGGCTCTTTGTGCAAGGTTTAGGTTGTTCGTAAATACGGAAAACTGAAGCCCGTAAGGCGAGTTGTTCATTTTTTGCACCGCTTCATCAAAGCTTTGCACTTTTACAAGTGAAACTATGGGTGCGAAAACTTCTTCACAGACAATCTTCATATCGTCCGTAACATCTACCATAACACAAGGGTAAAAGAGTCTGCCCTCTGCTTTTGGCTCTAGCATAGCAACCGCACCCTCTTCTATGGCACTTTGAACCCACTTAGTGGCTCTTTGACACGCATCTTCATTTATAAGAGGTCCCATAAAAGTTTCATCATCATAAGGCGAACCGACTGTTAGTTTTTTGCTCTCATATGCCATTTTTGCGGCAAACTCATTATAAACCTCTTCATTTACATATATTCGTTGAAGCGATATGCAAACCTGCCCCGAGTTTATAAATGCTCCTATTGCGCATCTAGCGGCTGCAAGCTCCAAATCTGCGCTCTTGTCTATGTAAGTAGCGGCATTGCCTCCGAGTTCTAGAGAGATTTTTTTTATCCCTGCATTTCTTGTAATAATCTCTCCGACTCCGACGCTTCCAGTAAAGCTTATAAGACGCGGTATATCACTACCCACTAAAGCACTACCGACTTCCGCATCGCCGTACACGACACTTAGGGCATCTTTTATGGCATAAGGACTCTCAATAAAAAGTTTTGCAAATTTGTAAGCAGTAAGAGGGGCTTCTGGTGTGGGTTTTAGAACTACCGCATTGCCTGCGACAAGTGCGGGAGCTATCTTGTGCGCCGCAAGATTTAGCGGAAAGTTAAAAGGAGTAATTGCGACAACGACTCCGACTGGCTCGCGGATAAAAAATGCGGTTGTTTTTTTACCGCTATTCATTGCATCGGTACTTATGGTTTCTCCGTGCATACTACGCATAGCTTCGGCGGCTATGGTTATAGTCTCTATACATCTATCTACTTCCGCTCTTGAGAAAGTTATAGGCTTGCCGACCTCATCGGTTATGGTTTTTGCAATATCGTCTTTGTTTTCTTGAAGTTTTTTTGCAACATCCAAAAGCCAAG
>JAUPKZ010000041.1 GCA_030837195.1 Campylobacterota bacterium | reverse complement strand
CGGAAAATATCGAGGAGTATATTGTGGTTTTATTTGCAACAAATGAACTTATACCGTCATCCGATTTTGCTAAAAAATTTGGTTTATACCTTGGGCAAATCAGAGAAAATGCGGTAGAAAAATTGGCGATTTTAAAAAATAATAAAGTTGAAGCGGTTCTTATCTCAAAAGATGAATATGAAAAAATGGCTGAAGCTTTAAAAATAGTGGAAGCAAACGAGATGATAAGATCTATATCTGCGGGTCTTAATGATGTAAAAACGGGCAAAGTCCAGCCAATAGAAAAACTCTGGAGCCAGCTTGATAGTTGAGTTCAGCGATAACTTCCTCAAAGAAGCAAAAGCATTATCAAAAAAATTTAAACTTTTAAAATCAGACTTAAAAGAAGCCCTTGACGAGATAGAGACTTCAAAAGATATTGGGGTACATTTGGGCTTTAATCTTTTTAAAAAAAGAGTTAAAAATTCATCTATCCCGACAGGTAAAAGTGGTGGTTTTAGAATAATTATTTTTGAACAGCTTGAAAACAAGATTATCTTAATCTCTATTTTTTCTAAAACTGATAGAGAAACCTTGAGCGATGCTGAACTTTCTTTTGTGTTAAAAAAATATTTAGAACAATAAAAACTGCTTTTAAGTGCTATCTTCTCCTATAACTCAAAGCCTCAAGAAGATGTGGTTTTTGGATGATTTCGCTATCATCCAGATCTGCAATCGTTCGAGCAACTTTTTGAACCTTTTTTATAGATCTAAAAGAGAGTGAAAATCTAGCAATTGCCGTATCTAAAACGGTTTGTGCCTCTTTGTCTAAAATGCAAAACTCTTCTATCTCTTCGTCGCTAAGCTTAGCCGTAAAATTTTTTTGACCTCTTGATTTCATCTTCTTATGTACTTCTATCACTTTTTCATGCATTTGGCTAGAACTCATACTTGACTTATCGTTTTGATTGACATTTTGCATAACTACATACAAATCTATTCTGTCTAAAAATGGGTCAGAGAGCCTATTTTTATATCTCTGAATCTCTAGCTCATTGCATCTACACGCAATATTTTGATTTAACAAATTACCGCATGGGCAAGGGTTCATCGCACCTATAAATAAAAAATCGCTAGGATACTCGACCTTTGAGTTTACTCGTGAAATTCTTATCTTATTATCTTGCAGAGGCTCTCTTAGAGCTTCAAGCACACTTTTACTAAAGTGTGGTAGCTCATCAAAAAACAAAATCCCCCTATGAGCCAAACCGACTTCTCCTATTTTTGCCTTATGACTTCCTCCGCCAAAAATGCTAGCAACCGTCGAGGAATGATGTGGAGATCTAAAAGTGCGAAGCGGCGTAAAAGTAGGCTCTTTTTCTTCTAATGCCTCTAGTTTTGCAACATCTAAAATCTCACCATTGCTTAGGGGAGGCAGTATATAACGAACTCTTTGCGCTATCATACTTTTACCGCATCCGGGGCTTCCCTCCAAAAGCAGATTATGAAATCCGGCGGCGCTTATTAGTGCGGCTCTTTTTGCAACCTCTTGCCCTTTTACATCTAAAAAATCATATTTATAGTTTTGCTCAAAATAGTACTCCTCATCTTCCATACAATAGCTTGGGTATTCTATTTTTTTGACTTCACTATTTGGTTTTAAGTTATGTTGATTTCGAAAAAGCTCTATTGCCTCTTTTAGTGTTTTAACACCGTAAAACTCTATATTTGGTATATTTGAGAGCTTCTTAAGACTCTCATTCGGAACAACTACTTTTTTTACGATTTGCTGATTTGCCAAAGAGAGAAGCAGCGGATAGAGTTGAATATTTTCCTTTACACTTCCATCAAGCCCAAGCTCCCCAAAAACAAACCACTCACTTAAATCTTCTTCCAAACTATCAAGTGCTATAAGGAGTGCTATGCAAAGGTCAAACTGTGCTCCCCCTTTTGCAAGTTCGCTTGGAGCTAAATTTATTGTTATGCGTTTTGGAGGAAAAACAAACTCATTACACAAAAGCGCAGATTTAACTCTCTCTTTTGCCTCGTTGATAGAGGCGCTTGCCATACCTACAACACTAAATGAAGGCAACCCTTTAGTAAGTGTCGATTCAACTTGAACAACCTTTGCATCTATTCCTTCATAAGTTGCACAAAAGACTCTTTTCATTGCACGCCTCTTCTTTAGACCATGATTTTGTGTGGTTATTGTAACAAGAAATTTTTATATAGAGGAAAAATATGGCAATTTGCCATACTATTTAGAAGTTTTTTTCTCTTTTTGAAGTTTTTTATACTCTTTTTCAAATTTTTTTCTACGAGGGTAAGAGAGCTTATCTATGAACAAAATTCCGTTTAAATGGTCTATCTCATGCTGAATGGCGATACTAAGAAGCCCATCGGCTTCAACCCTTTTTGTATTTCCTTCTCTATCTTGATAACTAACGCTAAGCTTTTCAAATCTTACTATGTCCTCATAAAACTTAGGAACACTCAAGCAGCCCTCTTGGTATGTTGTTTCACCGCTTTTTTCAATGATAGTAGGGTTTATCATCTCTATAAGATTTTCACTTGACTGCTGATTCTCTTCATCAGGAATATTTATTATTAAAACTTGGATCGCGTGACCAACTTGAATTGCAGCAAGCCCTATTCCGTTTGATTGCATCATAGCTTCATTCATTGCATCTAGCAATGTATGCAACTCTTCATTAAACTTTTCAACAATTTTTGATTTTTCTCTAAGTCTTTTATCCGGATACTCTACTATTGTTAGCTTCATACTCTCTCAACTGCGCCCGAACTATTTTCTTAAAACTACCGCATAATCGCTATCTGGATCTTCATACGCTTTTTCTACGCCTTCTATGGAGCTCACGACAATCTCTTCTACAGAGCTGCCTTCGGTTATATCGGTAATTCCTATAGCTATTTTTAGTTGCATTTCTCTGTCTGCTAGGAAGAAAGTGCTATTTGAAACCAGATCGCACAGTCTCTCACTCGCTTTTTTGGCACTCTCTATATCCGTATGCTTTAAGAGCATAGTAAAGACTCCGTTTCCATAGTGTGAAACGATATCGCTTCTTCGTGAAGTCTTAAGCAGAAGTCTTGCGATGGTTTTTGTCATTAACATTACTGCTTTTTCATTTTTAACACTATTTTTTAAATCACGGGAAAGTTCTATCATAATAAGAGAACTTTTGTGTTTAAATTTTGCTATTAAACTTATCTCTTTCTCTATTTTAGACATTAAGTATCGTTTATTGTAAACACCGAACTGATTGTCAAAAATTGTTTCGCTCTCAACATTTTTGATAATTTTAGCAGTATCGTCATACATCTCTTTCATACTGCTGCTCTGATTTTTTAAAATAGAGTTCAATTTTGAAACATCGCTCTCTAACGAGGCAGCTATACTCAGTGTCTCTTGCGTGGTCGCCACTGCTTGAAGCTCTTGTTTTCTTTTTTCCAAAATCTTTGTCATAAGCGACATATTTTTATACAAATTTGCAGTAACGCCCAAAATATTTTTTATAGATGAAAAACCCTGCTTAAGGCTCTGTTCAAGCACAAGCCCTCTCTCATCTTCATTGCTCTCTTCTTGCTCAAGAACAGATAAGATAACCTTACGGGTATTTTGGCTTTTCTCTTCAAGCAATCTATCAAAATAGAGTGAAAAATTATTAGGTGTCGGCGGCAAACCGTCTTTGAGTAGCTCTTGCAAAACTTCTTTAGAGTAGAGCTCTAAATCACCCTCTTCTTGCGTCAAATCTCTCTCATCACCTAAACTAGAATCAATATCTTTAACGCTTCTGCGGGTTCTATTTCTCAAAACTTCTGACATACCAACTCCTTTAAATACCTAATTTTTGATATTTTTTACCAGCACTTCGTCAATCATACCATACTCTTTGGACTCTTGTGCGCTCATAAAGTTATCTCTATCGGTATCTTTTTCTATCTTTTTAATGCTTTGCCCCGTATTTTGTGCCAAAATTTCGTTAAGTTCTTCTTTCATTCTAAGAATCTCTTTTGCTTGGATTGCAATATCGGTTGCCTGCCCTCTAGCACCGCCTAATGGCTGATGAATCATTATGCGCGCGTGAGAGAGAGCATATCTTTTGCCCTTTGTACCGCTTGAGAGCAAAAATGCTCCCATTGAAGCAGCTTGACCGATACAGATAGTTACAACATCTGGACGAATATAATTCATAGTGTCATATATTGCCATTCCTGCAGTCACAACTCCGCCCGGAGAGTTTATATAAAAGTATATATCTTTTTCAGGGTCTTCGGCTTCTAAAAATAGCATCTGAGCAACTATGGAAGAAGCAACGGCGTCATCCACTTCTCCGCTAAGCATAATAATTCTATCTTTTAAAAGACGAGAGTATATATCATAGCTTCTCTCGCCTCGCGCCGTTTTTTCAACTACATAAGGAATATAACTCATATCTATTTACGCTTTTATTTTTGAATTAAGTATCTTTGTAAGAACTTTGTCTTCAACCATCGACATCTGTATAGCAGGTAGATATCCGGCTTTTTTATAGTACTCATACGCTGATTTTGGGTCTTGTCCCATCTGCATTGCTTCATAGTAAATAGTCTGCATAACTTCTGCTTCATCTACTTTTACATCTTCTGCTTTTGCCAAGGCATCTATTATAAATGTAGCCTTTACGCTTCTTTGAGCCTCTTGTCTAAATGAGTCGCGAAGTGCCTCTAACTTAGTAGCATCCTCTCTTAATTCTTTTATCTCATCTTCGCTCATACCGCTTGCTTTTTTGTTTACAGATACATCTATCTCCTGATCTACTACAAACTCCGGCAAATCAAATTCTAAATTATCTACAAGCTTCTCTAAAAGAGCCGGCTTTAACTCTTCATTGTACAGCTTCATAAGTGCTTCATGCTCCATCTGAGCTCTGACTTGAGATTTTAGATTATCAAGGCTCTTATCATCCTGTCCTGCAAGAAGTTTTGCGGCAAGAGCATCATTTACCTCTGCTTTTACTTTTTCTTGAATATTGTGAAGATTTACTTTAAATTCTGCATCTTTGCCTGAGAGTTTATCTGAACCGTAATTTTCAGGGAATTTTACTTTTACAACTTTCTCTTCGCCTATATTCATACCTACTACTTGATCTTCAAAGCCCGGTATAAACTGTCCTGAACCAAGAACCAATGCAAATTCTTTAGCAGCTCCGCCATCAAAAAGCACTCCATCAATCGAGCCTTCAAAGTCGATTATTGCACTATCTCCAAGTTTTGCTGCTCTTTTTTCTTTAAGGTCAACAAATTTACCTTGAGAATCGGCAATTTTTTCAAGTCTTGCGTTTACATCTTCATCCGTAATAACAGGTTTATCAAAAACTTCTACCATCTGCGCATAAGTATCTAACTTTATTTCCGGTCTCATTGCAACTTTTACGGTTACTTCTATTTTATCATCGCTTTTATCGAACTTTGTTATGCTTGGCTCTCCGATTAACGCATTCATAGCGACATCCAACTCTTTTAAACCTTTATTTAAAACATCACGGAGTGCCTCCGACTCTGCATCTTGAACAAGGCGGCTGCCATACTGCTTTTTAACTACTGCTACAGGAACTTTACCTTTTCTAAACCCTTGAACAGAAGCTGTTTTTGTTAATTCTTTAGCAATTTTTTCTACATTCTTATCTATCGACTCTTTTGAGATCTCTGCATCTATTTGAGCATTTGCGCTATTGATTTTGTTTGTTTTGATTTTCATCAATTTCCTTTTCCTTAAATTATTTATAGTCTTATTAACTATGATTTTTAGCAATAATATCTAAAATCTGCTTTTATCTATCTTTGACTTTGACAAAATTTTGGTTTAAAATTTAGTATTAAAATCCAAACAACGGCTATATCTATCACAACATCCGCAAAGTTAAAAATAGCAAAATCAAACCCACAATGCCAATAAACCATATCTACGACTCCGCCGTGAATAAACCTGTCATATATATTTGAAATAGCACCGCCTAACATTAATCCTACGGGAGCAGCATAACAAATCTCCCTAAGATACACTATATATACAAATACGCCCAACACAAGAAGTAGTTGAATATACTTTAACCACTCATCCAAAAATGCAAACATTGAAAATGCTACGCCTTTGTTATAAACCAGAGTCAAATCTATGCACTCAGAGTAATAACGCCATCCGTCCACAAAAATTGATTTGATATTTTGATCTACGATAAAAATACCGCTAAGCATTAGAAAAATAATTGCGACGATGCGCCATATGTTTTTATTATTATGCATTGAGAACTTTTTGAAAAAATGCAACCAAATCTTGCATATAGCTATTCATTTTTTTAGCATCTTTTGCCTCAAGTAAAACTCTTAACTTATTTTCCGTTCCTGAGTAGCGGATAAGATGTCTTATACCGTTTTCTTCAAGCTCTTTTAATTTTACTTCAAGCCCGTCTATACTTTGCAGAGGTTTTTTTACTTTTACATTTATATTTACAAGTTTTTGCGGATAAAGTTCAAAAGGGCGAAGAGCTTTAGAAGCTCTCTGTTTTGTTTTGATAAGAAGTGCCAAAACTTGAAGCGCACACACAAGACCATCCCCTGTTTTTGCAAAATCGCTAAAAACCACATGCCCACTCTGCTCACCGCCGAAGTTGATATTCTCTCTCTTCATAATCTCTAGAACATTTTTATCACCCACATCTGAACGGAAGAGTTTTAAACTATTTTTATTGACATACTCCTCTAACCCCTGATTGCTCATAACCGTTGAAACGACTGCTCCGCCCTTTAACAAACCGTTTTGGCTCATATATACACCGAGTGCGCCAAGAAGTTGATCGCCATCAACCACCTCTCCGTTCTCATCTACAACAACCACTCTATCCGCATCGCCATCAAGCGCTATTCCTAAATCCGCTCTATACTTTACGACGCTCTCACAAAGATCTTTAGTATGAAGCGCTCCGCAATCCTCATTTATATTAAAACCGTCAGGTTTGTTATGAATAACTACTACTTCGGCGCCGAGTTCTTCTAAAACCGTAGGTCCTACCATATAAGCCGCACCGTTTGCCGTATCTAGCACTATACGCATATTTTTTAAAGATATATCTCTTGGAAACGAGTTTTTTAACTGCACTATATAGCGACCTATAACATCGTCTATTCTTTTTGCTTTTCCTATATTCTTGCCGTTTGTCTGTGCATCAAGAAGCATCTCTTCATTATAGTAAATCTTCTCTATCTCTTCTTCTACGCTCTCTGGAAGCTTGTCTCCGCAAGAGTCGAAAAATTTAATCCCGTTGTCTTCAAAGGAGTTGTGAGATGCACTTATCATTATTCCGGCATCACAACGCATGTTTTCGGTTATAAAGGCGATTGCGGGCGTTGGCATAGGTCCGATTTGAATAACATCATACCCTATGGCGGTAAGTCCGCTAACTATTGCATTTTCTATCATATAGCCGCTTCTTCTCGTATCTTTTCCGACCAAAATTTTATTTGTTTTTGAGTGTGCTTTAAAGTAGATTCCTGCCGCCATAGCAACTCTCATAGCAAGAGTCGCAGTTAAAAATGTTCCCGCTTCACCTCGTACACCGTCTGTTCCAAACAATTTCATGATATTTTCCAAAATTTAAAGTGTTGTATTTTAACATAATTAGTCAATATTTTTGAAATTATTGCTATTCACCTTGTCTTTAACTTAATTTTAATTATATTTAAGCTAATATTCTGCACTAAATTTTTATGAGAAGGACTCATATGGCAAATCACAAGTCATCAGTTAAGAGAATTCGCCAGACTATTGTTCGCACTGAGCGCAATCGTTTCTATAGAACTCGTCTTAAAAACATCGTAAAAGATGTTCGTTCTGCAGTTGAAGCAGGAAACAAAGAAGAAGCTACAACAGCAATGGCAGTAGCAAACAAACAAATCCAAAAATTTGTAAGCAAGGGTATCTTGAAAAAAGAGACTGCCGCTAGAAGAATCAGTCGTCTTCACAGAGCTGTAAACGCAATATAAGGTTAACTTCTAATGTTAGCCGATAAACTTACCCCGTTTATCAACCGTTATAATGAGCTTAGCAGAATGCTGAGCTCTCCTGACATTATTTCTGACATCAAAAGGATGACAGAACTCTCAAAAGAGCAATCCTCACTTGAAGATATCGTAGAAAAAGCAAAAGAGTACAAATCTATTCTTAGTGCAATTTCCGACACTAAAGAGATGTTATATGATGCAGAAATGGCTGATATGGCAAAAGAAGAACTAAAAGAACTAGAGGCAAAGATTCCGCTTCTTGAAGATGATATAAAACTTCTTCTTCTGCCAAAAGACCCTAATGACGATAGAAACATCATCGTTGAACTTCGCGCAGGTGCCGGCGGAGATGAAGCTGCCATTTTTGTCGGAAACCTTTTTGAAGCATATACTCGTTATGCAGACCTTAAAGGGTGGAAAATAGAAATTATGAGCACATCTCCGTCTGACATGGGTGGATACAAAGAGATTATTGCACTTATTAGAGGTGATAAGGTTTATAGCAGGTTGAAGTATGAAGGCGGTACGCACAGAGTACAAAGAGTTCCCGCAACTGAGTCGCAAGGGCGTGTACATACATCTGCCATTACGGTTGCAGTTATGGCAGAAGTTGATGATGTGGAAGTTCAAATAAACGAAAATGACCTTAAAATAGATGTTATGCGCTCTTCCGGATGTGGCGGACAAAGCGTTAACACTACGGACTCTGCGGTTAGAATCACTCACTTGCCGACAGGCATAGTAGTAACAAACCAAGATCAAAAGTCACAACATAAAAACAAAGAAAAAGCTATGAAAGTCTTAAAGGCAAGACTATATGATCTTGAGATGCAAGAAGCAATGGCAAAAGATAGTGCAAGCCGTGCCGCTCAAGTTGGGACTGGAGATAGAAGCGGAAGGATTAGAACATATAATTATCCGCAAAATCGTATATCTGACCACAGAATCGGTTTAACGCTTTATAGGCTTGCCGAAATTATGCAAGGCGGACTTTTTGATGAGATTATCGAACCGCTTATCGCCGATCATCAAGCAAAAATTGTGGAAGCAGCGGGTTTATAGCCTGCCACTCCACAAACCACCAATCACCAATCACTAACCACCAATAACTACCTCAGCTACAAAAACTTTTTTTACTCCACCCTTAAATGTTATAGTTCTATCATTTACTCCAAGATATAGCGTCTCGCCGCTAGCAGGATAAACTTCTATACTATCCTTAACAAGACCTTTTTCATTTGCCGCATAAAAACAAGCTGCCATACCGGTTCCGCAGGCTAGCGTCTCATTTTCAACGCCTCTTTCATAAGTTCTTACTCTTAAGTTTTCGCCATCAACAAAAGCTATATTGACATTTGCATTATATTTATACCTAAGCTCTCTTGCTTCGGCTATATCAAACTCGGCGATATTTTGAGTAAAATGTACAAGATGCGGTACTCCCGTATTTACAAGAGACCAAATTTTTCCGTTATATTCTATATGCTCTTGCACCATAAACGGAGGTGTTAGCTCACTCAACACCATATCGGCTTCTACGCTCGCGCCTATAACTCCGGCACCGGTTAAAAAGTGCATTTCAGCGCCCGCCAAGCCGTTAGCATACGCATAATGCGCAGCAGCTCTGCTGCCGTTGCCGCACATTGCAGCCTCACTCCCGTCCGAGTTGTAAAACTGCCACTCAAAGTCATATCTCTCATGCGGCACAAGAACTATAAGCCCATCGGCACCGATACCGTTTTGTCTATGACATATCTCTCTTGCCAAAGCACTTCTATCTGATTTATAAAATGTATGAAAAATAACAAAATCATTTCCGTTTGCGCTATATTTTGAAACTACCACTTGCTTACCCTCTTTGTAAATATTTCTCTTTTATATCTTTAACAAACTTTTCACACTCATATTGGAGATGTTTTAAATCTTTGGAGTTATCTATCACCCAAGTAGCTCTTTTTTTCTTCTCTTCTATATCCATCTGAGACTCAATGCGCCTTAGCGACTCCTCTTTTGAGTAGCCGTTTCGCTTCATAAATCTCTCTAGCTGAATCTCTTTTGGCACATAAACAACAACACTCTCTTTGATATTATACGCACCGTTTTCAAAAAAAAGAGGTATATCTATAAGGTATGGAAATTTAAAACTATCTTGTTTATCGCTTTGCTTTTGTATCTCTTCTCTTATTTTAGGGTGTAAAAAATCTTCTAACTTCTTCTTAGCTTCTTTATTTGAGAAGACAACTTCTCCAAGTTTAGAGCGATTTACTTTCGCGCCTATAACAAACTCTTCTCCGAAATTTTCTCTTACCCACTCACGGGAGGCATCTAGTATCTCATGCGATATTTTGTCCGCATCTATAACCCTCAAGCCGTTTAACCCAAGTAAAGAGGCAACGGTACTCTTACCCGTTGCGATTCCACCGGTTAGAGCGATGGCATACTCATACGCCATTAGTTTTTGATAACTCCCAGATACGCTTTGCGTATATAGTTGCCCATTGCAAAAGCCGCCCTGTGAATGTCGCTGTTATAGTACTCCAAAGCATCAAGCATATCTGCCCTTTGAAGATTTACATCAGCTGTGGGATGATACTCTTTTGAACAAAACAGTGCAGTTCTGCCATCCCCAATGTTGTAAGGCATAATAATTTTAAAATATTTTGATAAAGAGAGCATCAATTTTTTATTTTCCTCTACCTCATCTAATGATGGATGAGTCGTTACAAACTGCGCATCTTTTTTTAAGATGCGATTTATCTGTGAAAAAAAAGCTGCATCGCTTGGCATTTCTGAAATAACCACATCAAAACTTGCATCATTTAAAGAGCTTATCTCATTTAACGAACACTGAACTACTTTACTTCTTACATCTGCATATTTTGCTGCTTCTACTTGCAAAAGTTCTGCTTTGTTACTAATAATTAAAATCTCTTGCGGCTCTTTAGATGTACACATGGGCACATGAATCATCATTTCAGTATAAATAAAATCTCTCATTTTTATAATTCCTAGGTTGTTTTGGTGCGATTTTAGCATATTTGAATTAAAATAGATAACTTATGTTTAATGTCACCCTTTTTTTCTATGTTTAAAATAAGCTATGGGTAAGTCTAAAAATGATAATATTTAGCGATTTTAAACAATGAAGGATTGTAAATGGCTATTTCAAGAAGAGATGTTTTAGCACTCTCAGGCTTAGCGGTTGCGTCATCGGCTCTTAACGCAAGCACACATACGGCTAGCCAAAAAAAAAGTGACAATAAAGAGTCTGCTACAGACTACAAAGCTCCGCTTCCCGATACTAAAAACCCAAGAGTTGTAGTTGTAGGAGGAGGATGGTCAGGACTCTCAATCGCAAAACATACAAAACTATTTGCTCCGAGTGCAGATGTTGTTTTGGTTGAACAAAGACATGAGTTTATCTCATGTCCGGTGAGCAATCTATGGCTTGTCGATAAAGTAAAACTCGAATACCTAACACATGACTATCTTCAAGCTGCAAGAAAAAACAACTATACCTATTTTCACGCAACTGCTATTGATTTAGATAAAGAAAATCAGATATTAAAAACAAGTAACGGAAATATCAAATATGACTATTTGGTATTTGCTCCGGGCATAGACTACGACTACTCTCGTTGGACAAAAGATATCGCTTTTGAAAACAGGCTCAGACAAGAGTATCCTGCCGGATTTATTCCGGGCTCGGAACATATGACCATAAAAAACAAAATATTAAATTTCAAAGGCGGCAATTTCATACTTACCGTTCCCGCAGGAAACTACAGATGTCTTCCAGCTCCCTATGAGAGAGCGTGTATTATAGCGGACTACTTCAAGCAGAAAAAGCTTAATGCAAAAGTGCTTTTACTCGATGCAAACAACAGTATTACGATTAAGGAAAAAGGGTTTCAGTCGGCTTTTAGTGAACTTTACGCTGATTATATAGAGTATATCCCAAATGCCGCTATTACAAAGATTGACTTAGATAAAAAGGTAGTTTATACCGAATTTGAAGAGTATCCTTTTGAAGATGCCGCATTTTACCCGCAAGTCAGAGGCGCTAAGATACTAGAGAGAGTAGGTCTGGCAAAAGATGCTAAAAATAAACTAGAAGCCGATATAAATCCGCTTACTTACGAAGCAATAGGCGCAAAAAATATTTTCATTACGGGTGATTCTCGTCCGATGGGCTTTTCAAAATCAGGAAACACTTCAAATACCGAAGGAAAGTTTGTAGCATCATTGATTGCGCAAAAAATAAATAAAACAAAAAAGGTGGAGTGGCTCTCACCTGTGACAACATGTTTTTCGGCTATCTCTATTGAACCCGAAAAAGCCATTTATATATACACACAGTACTCATACGACGCGGCGGATAAAACTTTTAATTTTTATAATACCATAAGCGGTGAGGACTGGAAAAAAGACGGCATAAATGACGCCAAATCTCTTTATGGTTGGGCAAATGCATTGTATGCGGATATGTTTTACTAGACTTCTTGTATTGCTAGACCCTGAACTTAAATGGCTAATTTGAGATTTAAATCAATATTTGCTACAATTCCTATTTAAATACAATGGAGAAAAAAATGAATTATGATAAAATTAGAAAAAACTGCAGGGTCATTAGAATAGTTCTGGGTATTGCACTTATTGCAACAGGGTTTATTACCGGCAATGCATGGTTTTATCTTGGAGTTATCCCTTTGATCGCAGGTATAGCTGACTTTTGTCCGCTTTGCCTCATTACAAAAAAGTGTTCCACAAAATAAATTAACTCTCTCTTTAACTCTCATAAGGTATAATTTCGTACTTTAAATTGGGAGCCATACATGAGCCAAATAAGCTACAAAGACGCCGGCGTTGACATTGATGCCGGCAACAGTTTTGTTGAAAATATCAAACCACTCGTAAAATCCACAAATGTTCCGGGAGTGCTTGGCACAATAGGCTCTTTTGCAGGCGCATTTGAGTTGCCAAAAGGTTTTAGAGAGCCTGTTATGCTTGCTGCAACGGATGGAGTCGGAACAAAACTAAAATTAGCGATTGACTCAGGCATACACCATACTGTCGGCATAGACCTTGTTGCAATGTGCGTTAACGACCTTATCTGCAACTTCGGCACTCCGTCATTTTTTCTAGACTACTATGCTACCGGCAAACTTGATGTAAAAGCGGCTACAAATGTAGTAGCAGGCATTGCAGAGGGATGTAAAATGGCAGAATGTGCGCTAATCGGCGGAGAGACTGCAGAGATGCCGGGAATGTACTCTCATAACGACTATGATTTGGCAGGCTTTGCCGTAGGCGTTGCGGAAAAAAGCGAAATGGACAGAGTCTCGATGGTTAGAGCAGGAGACAAGCTCATAGCACTTCCAAGCTCAGGTTTACACTCAAACGGTTTTTCACTTGCTAGAAAAGTTTTGTTTGAAAAAATGAAGTTAAATTTTAATGACGACTTTAACGGCAAGCCGCTTATTGAAACACTTTTAACGCCTACTCGCATATATGTAAAAACATTTAAAGAGCTTAAAAATCAAATTGTAGCTCTAGCACACATAACAGGTGGCGGCATAGTTGAAAATCTGCCTCGCGTACTACCGGAAAATCTAAGAGCAGAGATAAAAAAAGAGTCTATTAGAGTACTTCCTATATTTAAGCTAATATCTGAGCATGTAGAAGAAGCTGAAATGTTTAGAGCGTTTAATATGGGAGTCGGTATGATTTTGGTCGTAAAAGAAGAGGATGTCGCAACTGTTCTTGCTAAAACAGACGGTTACCTAATTGGAGAGATTAAAGAAGGCAAAAGAGAAGCGGTGCTTCTCTAAGCAAGAGTCATACTGATTAGATGCCAAATCAAGTTTGGCATGACTTTACCGCATCATCCTGAGCTTGGCTCAGGATCTCAAACTTATTCGCCTGCAGCTGCCATTCTTGGAATCTCTTCCATAGCTTTTTTAACATTTAACATATCTTTAAAAAGATCCGGATTGATTGGTTTTTTATCCGTCCCGCCGTAAAGTGCTAAAGTCATATCCATAGTAACTAGGTATCTTCTACCGTCTCCATACTCAACATAAAGTACGCGACATGGCATAAAACCGCCGTAATAGCGAGAGTGGTCTAACATCTTCTTAGCAACGCTTAGAGAACAAAACTCCGCAATTCTAGCATGTGCCACTTGATCCGGTTTAGGATTTTCGATTCTAAACATATTTTTTTCACCGACAAATCTCATATTGTATTGGTCAGCATACTCTTTCATTGCTTCAAATATATCATCTTCAGCAAGTCCCTCTTTTACAGGAAACTCTAGCATCATTGCTTGTGCAGGGTCGCCTGTTTCACCGATGGTGCCCATCATTTCAGCATAAGCCGTTCTTGTTTCTCCTGAGAAATCAAACACAAAAACCTTACCCATATTCATATATGAACAACCACTAAACAACACAGCAATTGCAGCAGCCGAAATTCCAAGTCCTAGCTTTCTTATCATATTCGTTCCTTTATAAGAATTTGTGATACTCTCATCACAATTTCAGTATTATGATAATTATATCACACAAATCTGTAAATTTTCTGAAATTTTATTATTGATGTGTTTTAATGGATTTTTTTATAGCAAAGTGACAAAATTTTTCTTTATAACAGATTCAGGGTCTAACTTCAAAAGCATTTATGCTATTTTATTTGAGAGAAAAAGTAAAGATTCTAGGACAAAGCCATAGAATCTTTTTTGTAGTAAGAGAATTTCTTAGAACGCGTAGTTTAGTTGAACAGTATAACTTTGCTCAGAGTGAGTACTAGTAATGTCTTCACCCGTAAAACCTGTAAAAGTTTCTTTATTTTCTAAGCCAAACACTGCCGCAACATCTAGTGAAAGTGTTTCATTAAATACATAAGTAGCTCCAAGTGTTATATGAGACTCTTGAGTTCCAGGAAAGCCTAATAGGTTAAATGTATTTGTTAAATTAGGTATAGTATCTAAAGTTAGATTTTTTCCTGTATTGTCCTGCACAGCGCCTTCAGCATATTGATAACCTGCACGAACTGCCCATTTATCAGTTGCATACTCGTAACCGACTGCGATTACATCTTGATCTTCCCACCCAAAATCTTTATAAACCTCAGCATCTTCCCATGCTATATGTTTATAATCGATTGCTAGAGTGTGACCTTGAGTTGTATAGCTAGCACCGATACCGTATTCTGCCGGCGTTGCCATTTCATCTTGATTATAGCTCATTGGAACACCAAATGAATCAAACATTGAAGTAACCGCATTAGATACAACTTCATCTATATTATATTTAATTTCTGACTTATATACTGCACCAACTGTTAAACCGTTAGTTTCATAAGATAATCCAAGGTTATAACCAATAGCAACATCTTGAGCAGCACCCGAACCGATCTCTTCACCTGCCAATAGACCCGCTGGCATTACATAATTAATATCCAATGAGCTGTATTGAACAATCGGAGTAACACCGATGCTAAAACCATTGCTTGTATATGCTAAAGGGACACCAAACTGCATAGTCTGCAATGCAGTAACCATATCCATTTGTGATGCATCAGTGCGATAATCAACGCCTAAACCACCTGTACCCCACATACCGATACCCCAGTAAAAATTATCATTTATTTTACTAGCTAACGAAACAGATGGAATAACAAAGAAGTCCGAACTACTTTCACCTTCTGTAGGACCCACAATACCATCAATTTTAATATCTGGTAAAAAAACTGTTCCACCAAACGAAACCTCATTGTTACCTTTAATTGAAGTTATTAAAGCAGGGTTTGCAAGAGCCGACTCAGCACCATGACCTACACCGACACCTGTTCCACCCATACCAAATGATTTTGCGCCAACAGCAATCATTGTAGCACCGTTTGTAGCAAACGCCGATGTTGCACCTAAAGCCAATGCAGCTACCACTGCAAGTTTAATTGTTCTTTTCATTTTCTCTCCTACGAGTATTTTAGAATGTAAGCATTATAGGCGACTAATTTTTAACTAAATCTTAAACGAAAAGTTAACAAGAATAGCTCAGGTAG
>JAUPKZ010000099.1 GCA_030837195.1 Campylobacterota bacterium | reverse complement strand
CGCAAAGTAAATCCGGATTTGATAGCTAACAACTCAGTCATAAAAGCGGAGCTGCTTTACAATAAACTAAAGCTATTTGAACGACTATACCCTATCTATTTGCTCTCGGGCTTAGTTTTACTTGTGCTTATATTTACCCGTTTGGCAAAACCGAACCTTAATATAGCCCCTACTGTTCGCATAGTTCTTGTGATATTTGCGGCAGCATTCGTCGTACATACTTTTAGCTTGGGTCTTAGATGGTACATAGCGGGGCATGCACCTTGGAGTAACGGCTATGAAGCGATGCTCTACATCTCGTGGAGTATTATTCTCTCCGGTATTTTATTTGCAAGGTCGTCAGAACTTGCCGTAGCGACTACGGGGCTTTTTGCGGGGATTACGCTTTTTGTGGCGCACCTAAGCTGGCTTGACCCGCAGATAACCACTATGGTACCTGTTTTAAAGTCAAACTGGTTGACCGTGCATGTTTCGGTTATAACGGCAAGTTACGGATTTTTGGGGCTTAGTACGCTGCTTGGTTTCATCTCGCTCATCTTTTACATAATGCTTGGCAACGAGAAAAAAAGAGAGCAGATAAGTGTAAATATAATGGAGTCAGGACGCATAAGTCAAATGTCTATGATAGTAGGACTATCTCTACTTACGCTTGGAAACTTCATAGGCGGTGTATGGGCGAACGAGTCTTGGGGACGCTACTGGGGATGGGACCCAAAAGAGACATGGACTATAGTTACGATGGCGGTTTATGTATTTGTAACGCATATGCGCTTTGTGCCTCTGTTAAAATCTAACTTTTTATACAATGTAGCATCCGTTGTTGCCTACTCATCGGTTATTATGACCTATTTTGGCGTTAACTACTATTTATCGGGTATGCATTCATACGCATCGGGCGACCCTGTACCTGTACCTGAGTGGGTCTATTATGCCATCGGTGTAATCGTGCTTGTGGTTATCGCGGCATCGCTTAACCGTGATAAGCTTATAGACATAAAACCTGTAAAAGGTAAGTAAATATACTGAACTAGGTTCAGGGTCTAAAAAATAGAACAAAAAGGCAGTTTTTGAGATATTATACATCGTCGCTAGTTGATAGAAGTGTCTCATTTTTCTTACTGCTATCGGGAGCTTCGGCTCTTATGTATCAGGTCGTTTGGGTTCGCCTTCTTGGTCTTAGCATAGGCTCTACCTCCGTCTCTATAAGCATTGTGCTTGCGGTATTTTTTCTCGGTCTTGGGCTAGGCAGCTACTTTACGGGCGGAATAATTAAAAAATTTAAAAATCCTCTAAAAATATATATTGCAGTTGAGGCAGGAATTGCGCTGAGTGCGGTTGCAATACTGCCTTTGCTTTTAAAGCTTGACTACTTTATCTCCTTGCTTCCAATCATTGAGGCAGGGGTATGGCTGAAATTTTTTATTGTAACGCTAATTCTCATCATCCCTACATTTTTAATAGGCACAACATTTGCACTCCTTGTAGCCGTAGCAATACATCATGAAGATGAGATAGGAGGTAAGCTTGCAAACTTGTATGCCTTTAACAGCCTTGGAGCGGTTATCGGGGCAATTTCTTCAGGTTTTTTTCTTATCCCGCAAATCGGGCTAGACGGCACTTTGTATGTAGCGGCACTACTTAATATTTTAGTTGCTATAACAGGAACTATTTTATATAAATATCTTAATAATTCCAGTGAGGAGTTGCCGCAGCAACCATCAATTGAGGATGTAAAGACAAACCAAAAAGCGCTTTTTGTTCTATTTGTAACCGGTTTTACGGCTTTAGCTACTGAAGTCGGATGGATGAAATTTCTTATAGTTTATACAGGAAACACCATTTATGGCTTTTCTATGATACTGGCTATGTTTATTGCAGGTATTGTCATAGGCTCGTTTGTTGCCAAATTAAAAATAATTTCAAAAATAGATAGCGAAAAGCTTCTTTTTTTTGGGCTTGTATTGCTTGCGGTTGCACTTCTTGTAGCCAGAGTCGGGCTTGGAGTTTTTCCGGAAATTTATGAGCAGTTAAATAGTTTAGAGGTTAGTGAGTTTGTTTATAGATGGAGCAAATATCTTGCTATATTTTTTATCCTTTTGCCTGCGACCGCTCTTTTTGGTATGCTTTTTCCGATTGCGCTTAAATACTACTCTGTAAATATCGATGCACTGCATGCCAATGTCGGCAGAGCATATTCTCTAAATATCATTGCAGGGATATTGGGCTCAATAGTTGCAGGTTTTTGGATAATCCCATACTTTTCAACAGACATATTACTAACTTTTATGGCGCTATTCGTATTAGGTTCATCTTTTGTTTTTATAAAAGATAAAAAAATATCTTTCGGATGGATTGGTTTTTTGGCAATATTTGCGGTGCTAAGTTATTATTTGGCGCATATTGATTATAGGGCAATTGTTAATATTGTGCAACAGCGCGATTTAAAAAAACACTCCTATAATACTGAATCTAAAATTCACTATATCAAAGAGGGACAAACAGGCATTATAGGACTTCATAGTTATAAAGAGAGCCCTTGCGTTATGAGGCTTTTTAATAACGGAATGAGCGAATCTTGGGTTGATATGTGCAATAGAAATAATTTACTTTTTAGTGAATTCTTACTTGGAGAAATACCACTTCTTATAAACAATTCGGCAAAAAAAGCATTTGTTGTCGGTTATGGCGGCGGAACTACGGTTAGAGCATTGAGTATGAGCGACTTGGAGAGCATAAATATTGTTGAGATAGAGCCTGCGGTGCTTGATGCAATGAGAACGCTATATGAAGGTAAACTGCCGACTGAAAACGATAAAAGAGTGAATGTTAAAATAAATGATGCACGCAACAGCCTTTTGATGTCAAAAGAGAACTATGACATAATCGTTTCACAGCCCTCTCATCCATGGCTTAGCGGGGCATCAAATATAATGAGTAGGGATTTTTTCGAAATAGCCAAATTAAGACTTTCGCAAAATGGAGTTTATGGGCAATGGGTGCCGCTGTACTACATCGATACGGCAACTCTAAAGGGTATTATAAAAGCATATACGGATACTTTTGAATATGTAATCAGTTTTGTTAATTTTCAGACAAGGGAATTTTTAATGTTTGGCTCCAAGCAGCCTATGGTTTTTAATTATGAAACAATGCAAAAACAGATGTTGCGCCCTGATGCAAATGCAGTTTTTAAGCATTACAATATGACTATACCGGAAGATTTAATGGGTTCCTTTGCTCTCTCAAGAGAGCAGTTAGTGGAGATTTGTGCAAACTCTATGCCTGCAACCGATAAAAATCTCCTCACTGAAACATTTAAGTCAAGGTATGAACAGATGGAAGGAAATAGTTTTGATACTGTCGGTTTTTTAAAAAAATATATTTCAAACGATAAATAAGTGGTATAATTTAAAATAATATAATGTATGGGGTTTGTATATGAAAAAATGGTTTTTATCTTTATTAACGGTTATTTTTATGATAGGGTGTTCTACGGCTCAAATTGAAGTTGACTATGACCCTGAGTATAAATTTTCATCTCTTAAATCATTTTCCGTAGTTTATACAAATGAAAAAGACGGGAAAGATTTTAAAAGAGATAGGATAAGCAAGCTGCTTGATACGCATATGAAGGGCAAAGGTTATGTAAGCGTAGAGAAGAGCAAGGCAAATTTCTATGTGATTATGCATTTTGATATCAAGCAAAAATCTCAAGTAGAGACAAACTATGAAACCATAGGCATCAGACCCGCTCCTTATACATACTGGGGAGTAAATAGAGCATATCCTTACCCTTCGGCTATTCGTCCTGTACCGGTGGTTGCAATGGAGCCTGATGTTAGAGCCATAACAAGAACACATGAGTATGAAGAGGGAAATCTAATAGTAGAGATTTTTGATGTTAAAGAGAACAGAGTTGTTTGGCAGGGTATTGCAAGAGATCGATTTTCTTCTGCCGGAGATTCGCAAGAGGAGAAGAGTGAGTATTTGAACAAGGTCCTTAGCGAACTCTTTAAGGATTTTCCTCTAAAGAAGTAAGAGGGGCGAGGTCCTGAACCTAGTTCAGGGCGACGCAAATTATAATTTACTAAATTTTGCTTCTTCTATAAGTACCGGAAATTTATATCCGTACCCCAGATCCACATCTGTCTTAACCGTTCCGCTTGCCGTTACGCTGTCGCCTACTTGCACGGTAGAGTTTACCGCCGTTGCAATAATATCATCCGTTCCGTTGCTTCCTGTGCCGTCTTGTAGATGTACCCAGTCTTTGCCCATAATATTTCTAGAAACTTTTACTACTTTTGCATTTACTTTTACGCTTTTGTCTTTAAGCGTTGCTTTTTTTGTATAGAGTTCCTCAACAGTGTAACCGCTTGCATTTTTAGCAACTTTAATCGCATCTTGTTGATAAGGTTCAAGTTTTAACCCTTGCTCTTTATCGTGGTTGCAGTTTGCGTGAGCATCCGTAGCAACAGGTAGAGTCTGCATAGGTGCAGCGGCACTTGCGGCAGTTTTGTCGGTAGGGACTATGGCGCTTACAAATAGTATTTGATCAAAAGTTCTGTT
>JAUPKZ010000040.1 GCA_030837195.1 Campylobacterota bacterium | reverse complement strand
TACCTCTCTTTGAGATATTTTTTTTGCATATACCGACAAAACAGGCTTTAGGTTTTGTATATCAAACGGCTTTGGAGCTTCCAAACAGCCATACGCCGCAATCCCCACCCTTGCCATATCCTCATCAAAATCTGCATATCGAAAAAGTGAAGCCGAGTTTGAGGAATGAAAGCGAAGCAAACCAAAACCAAACTCGTTTGCCAACACTTTTGCCCTCTCTTTTACTATTTTGAAATTTTCTTTTTGCCAAAACCACTCACTTGTAAGCTCATCCGCGCTTCTGTGATGTGTAAAGAGCGCTTCTAAAATAAGCCCTGCTCTTTTAATTTGTAAAAACGCCTCTTCAAGCTCACTCATAGCAATGCCGTTACGGTGCATCCCCGTATCTACTTTTAACTCTACTTTTGTACCGGTTGGAAATTTATCTATACTTTTTAAGTCGTTTATCGTATATCTTGTTTTACTGTTTGCATTTTGGGGCATATCTGCCAAAACTAGAATATAGTCAAAAAAGCTCTCAATCTCATTTGCCTCTTTTGAAGTTTGCACGACTGCTCTTTTAATGCCGTACTCGCTTGCCATGGATGCCATCTCTAAAAGCCCGTGTCCATACGCATTATCTTTTAAAACAAGTGCGATTTTATCTACACTTTTGGTACGATTTGCAATAATGTCGAGATTATTAAAAAAATTGTTTTTATTTAAAATTATATAAGCCATAAGGAATTATACCAAATGAAAAGGTTCATTGCCGAGTTTGAAGAACAGAGTTTTACACAAATTATATTTCCGCATAAAAATAGTGATTGGATTGACTATTTAGAGGAAGCACAGGAAACATTTGTAAATATAATCAATGCAATTATAAAATACCAAAAATGTTTGGTTGTTTGTGACAGTGTAGAGAGCGTTAAATCAAGATTTAAACCAAATGAAAACCTATATTTTGTAGAGTACGAAACAAACGATACATGGGCAAGGGATTGTTCGGTTTTATGTGTTGAAGATGGAAGCGACATAAAGTTGCTTGATTTTACATTCACTGGCTGGGGCGGGAAGTTTGAAGCTTCAAAAGACAATGCTATGAGTAAGACAATAGCGCACTGCTACGGCAAAAAACTCTCCACTATAAACCTTATTTTAGAGGGCGGTGCAATTGAGAGCAACGGAGTTGACACTATACTTACGACTTCTGAGTGTGTGTTAAACAAAAACAGAAATGCAACTCTCTCAAAAGAAGAGATGACAAAAAAGCTTCAAGACGAATTTGGAATGAACAAGATTTTATATCTAAATCACGGTTATCTTGCGGGAGACGATACGGACTCACATGTAGATACTTTAGCGAGATTTATCGATGAAAATAGCATAATGTATGTCAAATGTGAAGATGAGAGCGATGAGCATTTTGGTGAGTTAAAACTTATGGAAGAGGAGTTGATGGTACTCTCTAAAGAGTACGGGTTTAGGCTTATAGCACTACCTATGAGCGATGCTTGCTATTTTGAAGGAGAGAGACTTCCTGCAACTTATGCAAACTTTTTGTTTGTAAACGGTGCGGTTTTAGTTCCTACTTACGGCGTAAAACAGGATGATGAGGCACTAGAAATCTTTAGAGAAACTTTCCCCAACAAAGATATCATAGGAATCAACTGCTTTGCACTCATCAAACAACACGGTTCACTTCACTGTGTCACTATGAACTTTGCTAAAGGAGTAGAGCTTATTTAGCTTCTACTACCTTTTTCTCTTCTTGATTCAAAATCTCAAAGCCGCTATACATCAAATAAGCCGAAAGGCTTAAAGCTAAAATTATCAATATTATTCGTTTTATTTTTTCTATTTTTTTCATTAAATACAATTCTGGCAAAATTTTGTCACTTCTTAACATTGTTGTAACACTAAGTCTATAAAATTTCACAAATTAAAGTTAGGATTTATTATGATATTATATAAAAAAATCATCCCTTTGTCATTAGTTGCCGTAACTATTTTAAACGCAAGCGAAGCTGAACTTCCAAAGATAAGTATTGAATCTACAACTATTAGCGAAGTGAGCCAAAATAGCAAAAATTCAGTTGATTTAGGCAAGGCACTCAGTGATAGTGTACCAAGCATAGATATGAACAGAAGAAGTGCGGTCGCAAACGATATCTACATACGCGGTCAAAAAAGAGACAACATTTCCGTGGATATGGACGGAACAAAAGTTTGCGGTGCCTGTGTAAACAGAATGGATCCGCCTATTTCTCATATAATTACAAGCCAAATAGATGAAGTTGAAGTTGTCGAGGGTCCTTTTGATGTTGAAAATTTTGGAACATTAAGCGGCGGTGTAAAAATAAAAACCAAACAGCCTACAAAAGATATTCACGGAGATGTTGATTTTGGACTTGGCAGCTGGGGATATAAAAAGCTTGGAGCTAGCGTAAGCGGCGGAGGCGATAGAGTTAGAGCGCTTCTTAGCTACACTTATGAAGAGAGCAAGCAGTATGAGGATGGGGACGGAAATACACTGTCACAGCAAGTTGATAATGCTATTGCAAAAGGCATAGCTCCTGCTGCAACTGCTTACCAATCGCAATATAAAGATATTGATGCTTATGCCAAAAAGAGCGTAATGTCTAAGGTTTTTGTAAAAACTCTTGAAGATCAGGAGTTGCGTCTGAGCTACACTGGAAATAGAAGCGACGATGTTCTATATGCAAACTCAAAAATGGATGCGGCATATGATGACTCAAACATCTACAGCATTGAGTACAACATAGACAACCTTGCAAAAAACTACAAAAATCTAAATATCCAGTACTACTACTCAGATGTTGACCATCCAATGGATACAAGATATAGAGAATCAGGCGCTTCAAGCTACAACACAAACCATCTTAAAACTTCTATGCAAGGGGTAAAAATAAAAAATAGTTTTGACCTTGACTCCTATAAACTTTTGCTAGGGCTTGATGGAAGCAAAAGAACTTGGGAAGGTAAAAAGTACGCAACAGATGCAACGACAGGTGCGATTACTCCTATGGGAGTGAGCTTGACGCATACACAAACAGACAATAAAGCACTCTTTTCAAAACTGGAAAAAACATTTGGAGATCTAAAAATTGAGACAGGTGCCAGATTTGATACAACCGATATAAAAACAGATGATGCAACAAAAAATGAGAACGATTACACTGCCTTTAGCGCAAACATTTTAGCAACTTACTCGCTTGATAAACAAAACAGCATCTTTTTTGGCATAGGCTCATCTGCTAGGGTTCCTGATGCTAGAGAACTTTACCCAGTAGTTGATTACATTACTGGTAATGATGAACTAAAACAGACAAAAAACAGAGAGTTAGACCTCGGGTATAATGCATCATACGATAGCTTTACATTTAAAGCAAAAGCGTTTTACTCTATGCTTGAAGACTATATCTATCTTAGAAAAACATCTACTCCACCCGCTCCTGCAGCTTATACATTTGAAAATATAGACGGCACGGTATATGGCACAGAAATAAGCGGCTCATACTTTGTAAGCGATGATATAACCATGGACGCAAGCGCATCATACAAAAGAGGCAAAAAAGCCTCTAGTCCTACTCAAAGCGATAGAGATTTGGCAGATATGGCACCGCTTAGAGGAAATTTAGCACTTAACTATGAATACATGAGCAACTCCAAAGCAACTCTTGAGATGCAAGCTTCGGACAGATGGGATAAGATAGACAGCAATAGCGGTGAACAAGAACTTAGCGGATGGAGCATCTATAATGCAAAAGTAAAACATGCTATCGATAAAAATACGGACATAACCGTAGGTGTAAATAATATATTTGACTCTACATATATCCAAAGCAACTCATATGTAGATTTGATACTGCTTAGCTCAAACGGAACTACAATGCTCCTAAACGAACCGGGCAGATATTTTTACACAAATCTAACGGTTAAATTTTAAAACATAATACTTCTTGCTTTTTCACAAGAAGTATTATATACAAAAATAATCAAAGCACTTTTTTATTCCAATCTGGCTAAAATCTCTTTATGATAAACAGATATCCAACTAAACAAATATTTGTCGGCAGCGTTGCAGTAGGCGGTGGTGCACCCATAAGCGTGCAGTCTATGACATTTTCAAAAACAGCGGATGTTTCCGCAACCGTTGAGCAGATAAAAAGACTACATTTTGCAGGATGCGACATAGTCAGAGTCGCAGTTCCTGAAATGGAAGATGCGCTTGCACTAAAGAGCATAAAAGAACAAATCTCACTTCCTCTTGTAGCAGATATTCACTTTAACCACCGCCTAGCCCTCGTAGCTGCGGAGGTAGTTGACTGCATACGCATAAACCCTGGCAATATAGGCTCAAAAGAGCGAGTAAAAGAGGTTGTAAAAGCTTGTCAAGCTCGTAATATTCCAATTCGTATCGGCGTAAATGCAGGAAGCTTAGAGAGAGAGTTTTTAAACAAGTATGGACAAACTTCAGAAGGAATGGTAGCATCTGCCGAATACAATATAAAATATCTTGAAGATTTAGGTTTTAGCGATATCAAAATTTCTCTTAAAGCAAGTGATGTACAAAGAACGGTTGATGCATATAGGATGCTTCGCCCAAAAAATAGTTACCCTTTTCATCTTGGAGTTACCGAAGCCGGAACACTTTTTCACGCAACGGTTAAAAGCTCCATAGGTCTTGGCGCACTTTTGCTTGATGGTATCGGCGATACGATGAGAGTAAGCATCACGGGAGAGCTTGAAGAAGAGATAAAAGTAGGTCGTGCAATTTTAAAAGATAGCGGTGCGGCAAAAGATGGGTTAAATATCATATCTTGCCCTACTTGCGGACGCATAGAAGCCGATTTGGTAAGTGCCGTAGGAGAAATAGAAGAAAGAACTACTCATATAAAAGCACCTCTAAATGTATCCGTTATGGGATGTGTCGTAAATGCAATAGGCGAAGCGGCGCATGCCGATGTAGCAATTGCTTACGGTAAAGGCAAGGGACTTATTATGGTAAAGGGCGAAGTAGTTGCAAATCTTGATGAAGATAAACTCGTAGATAGATTTGTAGAAGAAGTTGAAAAAATGGCAAAAGAAGTACAATAATGCAAGAAAACCTCTATAATTTAGCGTTTGAGAGAAGCGTCCTTAGCTCTATCATATTTGAACCAAGCCAGTTTGACGAACTAGGCACAATTCTAAAAAAAGATGATTTTTACCTTCCTGCACATCAAGATATATTTAGCGCGATGACTGCTCTTATGCAAAAAGAGCAGCCTTTGGATGAAGAGTTTATAAAAAAAGAGCTTCAAAGAGTAAAAAAGTTTGATGAAGCGGTCTTGCTTGAAATCCTCTCTGCAAACCCAATCTCAAACACAAAAGCCTATATCGATGAGATAAAGGATAAATCTCTAAAACGCCATCTTCTTACACTCACGACAGAGATAAAAAGAGTAACGGTCGAAGAGGAGCTTCCAAGCTCTGATGTTATAGACATAGTTGAGAGAAAACTATACGAGATAACACAAAGCAACCAAACAAGTGACTTTAAAGACTCCTCGAAGATGACATTTGACACTATGAGTTATATCAAAGAGATGAAAGCACGCGGAAACAGTGTTCTTGTCGGAGTCGATACGGGTTTTAGCGAACTAAACAAAATGACTACGGGCTTTGGCAAAGGGGATTTGGTCATTGTAGCGGCAAGACCGGCGATGGGCAAAACATCTTTTATCCTAAACACCGTAAACAACCTTATTATGCAAGGCAAAGGAGTCGCATTTTTCTCTTTAGAGATGCCTGCCGAACAGTTAATGCTGCGACTACTCTCCATTCAAACTTCTATACCTCTGCAAAAGCTCCGTGTCGGAGATATGAACGATGAGCAATGGAGTTCGCTCTATGGTGCAATAGATAAGATGAATAGCGCAAAACTATTTGTAGATGATACTGGAAGCATCAATATAAATCAGCTTCGCTCAAAACTGCGAAAACTCAAAAACCAACACTCAGAAATCGAGATAGCGGTTATTGACTATTTGCAGATTATGCAAGGCATAGGCAACCAAGACAGACATCTGCAAGTCTCAGATATTTCAAGGGGTCTAAAAATGCTAGCAAGGGAGCTAAACATACCCATAGTCGCTCTCTCTCAGTTAAACCGCGGATTGGAGAGCAGAAACGACAAGCGCCCAATGCTAAGCGACATACGCGAATCTGGCTCTATTGAGCAGGATGCAGATATCATTCTTTTTGTTTACCGCGATGATGTTTATCTCTACAAAGAAGAAAAAGAGCGCGAAAAAGCAGCTAAAGCAGAAGGTAAAGAGTTTAGCTCTACCTACATAGAAAAAGAGGAAGAGGATGCCGAAATTATTATCGGCAAGCAGAGAAACGGTCCGACTGGACATGTAAAACTTATTTTCCAAAAAAAACTTACCCGCTTTGTGGACTCTTCAAAACATGCTCCTTCTTTTGAGACAGTCTTTGAAAATGTCGATACTCGCTCTGCTAAGATAAATCTTAGCAACGACTCCATCTCTATGCCTCCTCTATGATACAAAGAGTCTCTCTTTTTACTTCAAGAAGAGACTTTTTTATCTTTTTGGCTTTTTGTTTTATTTTTTTATCTCACTCTCTTTATGTAGAATACAAAAAGTTTGAAGAACTTACCCGCTTTGACTCATTTCTGACTAAGGCAACCATACAAAAACAATATACAAAAGCTAAAAACTCCAGAACCTATCAAGTTTTAAAACTAAAAAGCAGCGACGGCATTACATTTTACACAAAAGCCAAAAAAGACCTTCAAAATCTTAAAGACAAAGAGATTGAGATAGAAGTATGGACCAAAAACCTCACTTTTTATGACTACATAAGCTCATTTTTCGGATATAGCAAAATCATCTCCATAAAAGAAAAAGAGTCTCTAAAATCTGACTTAAATACCTTCATAGACAATGCACATGAAAATGAGCAGATAGCAAGGCTATATCAGGCTCTTTACTTGGCAGAGGATGTAGATAGCGAGATGCAAAATGCCTTTTCAAACCTTGGAGTTTCTCATATAGTTGCTATTAGCGGTTTTCATCTTGGCATCCTAAGCGCGATTTTATACTTTCTCATCAGCCCTATTTATAAGCTTGCACAAAATAGGTTTTTCCCATATACAAACGCAAAAAGAGACCTCTTTTTCATAACATTTAGCGTACTTTTTGCTTATGTGCTTTTTTTAGACTCTCCGCCATCTCTTGTTCGCTCTTTTGGTATGTTTATAGTAGGGTTTGTACTGTACGACAGAGGTATAGAAGTTTTTTCTATGCAAACACTGCTAATTGCCGTATTGCTTCTTCTTGCATTTTTTCCGCGGCTCTTTTTTTCACTAGGCTTCTGGCTCTCTGCAGGCGGAGTTTTTTATATATTTTTGTTTCTTATATATTTTAAACATCTAAATTTCATATACCAGCTTCTTGGTATTTCTGTGCTTGTATATCTATATATGCTTCCATCTTCACTTTTTTTATTTGGCAATTTTAGCATCTACCACCCTTTTTCCGTTATACTATCTATGCTATTTACGCCTTTTTACCCGCTAAGTATAGTTTTGCACACCGTCGGATTTGGAAATCTATTTGATAGCTTTTTTGAATGGCTTTTGATTTTAGGCGAGAATGGAACAAAAATCAGCTTAAGTATTTATACCTTTTTACTCCATATTTTGCTCTCTTTTGGTGCAATATATAACAGATATGCCATGTCGGTCTTAAGCCTGTTTTCTCTCTTTATTTTTATATATGCCGTTTATGAGGTAGCATAGTTTTAACCCGTAAATAAAAATAATCCATGAAGCGTAAATCCAAATAAACAAAAACATAATAATAGAAAAAGAGCCGTAAATAGACTCATATGATTTATTGTAAAAAACATAGTATATAAACCCGTTTTTTGCTATGCTAAATGCAATTGCCGTTATAAATGAGCTTATAGCCGATGCCTTTGCATATATTTTCGTGTTCGCAGAAATTTTAAATATAAGAAAAAAGAGTACCCAAGTGATAACATAGGGAACAAATGGCAAAATATCTATATATGCAGTATATTCATTATCTGCTAAAAGTGCTGCAATATACCCCGTAATATAAAAAGAGATTCCAAGCCCGATAGGAGCAAGTGTAACAAGTGTCCAAAAAGTAGTAAAGCTCTCCCAAAAAGCTCTCTCTTTAGAGCGAAAAATCTTGTTAGCTATATACTCGAAATTTTGAAAAAACAAAAGTGCAGAGGCAACTACCATCACAAAACTAACTATGCTCATCTCTTTTGAGTTGCTTAAAAACTGATCTATATAGTGCATCAGTGACTCAGAGTTTAGCGGCATAAGATTTGAAAACAAAAATTCCTGTACTTTTGCATAGTAATGTGCAAAACTCGGCATTGATGTAAATATGCTAAGCATAATAAGCAGAAGCGGGATAATGGTAAAAATAGTGTAAAAACTAAGGCTAGCGGCATAGTAAGGAAGATCTTTATCTAAAAAAAGCCCTAAAAAAAACTTTAGATGCTCATAGATTTTAAAAATCTTACTTTTAGCACTTAGCATATTAAAATTACTCCAACCCCATCTTTGCAGGATTTAAGATATTATTTGGGTCAAACGCCATCTTAATAGATTTAAAAAGCGCCATCTCCTCAGGTGTAAACGCCATTGACATATAAGGCGCTTTTGCAAGTCCTATGCCGTGTTCACCGCTAAGTGTTCCGCCTAAGTCAATTGTAGCTTGAAAAACCTCTTCTATGGCTTGATAAGCAATTTTTACCTGCTGGGGGTCTTTACCGTCAACCATAACATTTGTATGTACATTGCCATCTCCGGTATGACCAAAGCATGGGATTTTGATATTATATTTATCCGCAATGGCATAAAACTTCTCTAAAAGCTCCGGCAAAGCGGAGCGAGGCACCGTTACATCTTCATTTAGTTTTTTGCTTCCGTAAACGCTTAGCGACGGAGAAGCGTTTCGTCTTGCAAACCATATGTCCGAAGCCTCTTTTTTGTCTTTTGCTATTTTAAATTCATAGCAGCCGTTTTCTTGAAATACTTTTTGTATCTGAGATAGTTGATAGTCCAAATCCTCTTCTAAGTTTCCGTCCACATCAGTTATCAAAATCGCTCCGGCATCAACAGGCAAGCCTTTGTTATATGTCTGCTCAACCGCCCTAATGGTAAGATTATCCAAAAACTCCATAGCAACAGGTGTTATACCGCTTGCCATAGTTTTATATACGGCATTCATAGCTTCACTTACGCTCTTAAATATACCCATTGCCGTTTTTGTAAGCTTTGGTTTTGGGATGAGCCTTAGAGTGATTTCGCTAAGTACCGCCAAAGTACCCTCAGACGCTATCAAAATACCGCTGATGTTATAGCCTGCCACATCTTTTATGGTTCGCTTACCTGCTTTTATGATATCGCCGTTTGGGAGCACCGCACGAGTTGCCATTACATAATCTTTTGTGATGCCGTATTTTGCGGCTCTCATCCCGCCTGCATTTTCACTTACATTTCCACCTATGCTTGAGTACTCTTGACTAGCCGGATCGGGCGGATAAAAAAGTCCCACCTCTTCAACGGCTTTTTGTAACTCCATATTTATAACTCCGGGTTGAACCACTGCTACCATATTTTTCATATCTATCTCTAGGATTTTGTTCATATGCTTCTCCATTGCAAGAACAACTCCTCCGCTGCTTGGAAGTGCGCCACCGGTAAAACCGCTGCCTGCACCGCGAGGAACTATAACAATCCTATGCTCATTGCAATACTTTAAAATCTTGCTTATATCGTCTTCATTTCTTGGGAAAATGACTGCATCCGGCTCAAAATGTTCTCTTGTAGCATCATATGAGTAGGCTATTAGGTGCGCTTTATCGCTATAGATGTTTTCGCTACCTACTATAGTGCTAAAATAGTCCAAATGTCTTTTTTCTATCATCTCTTTTTCCTTCAAAATCAAATTCTTCTAACAAATCTTCGAGTTTCTCTCCGCCACTCTTTATTATCTCATAGAGTCTTTTATCTTGCGCATTTGCTTTTACAAGCAGCTCATAGTAGTGCGGTTCATACTCTTCTAGCTCATCGCTACCCTCGCCCCACCAAGCAGCTCTTATCTCAGGCACACGGGTGTAAAAAGGCAGCTGTACTTCTTTTTGTTCTAGTTTTGCTTCACTAATTGCTAGTATCTTAAAACTTTTTGCATCAAGAGTAAAAACTTTTTCATTAAGATAAACAAACACAATTCCTATAGAATTGCTATCGCTAAGAGCGGTAAAATCGCTTCTAAGCGGTGTAGGGTGTCCGTTGTACGATAGAAGAGTCGCAAAAATATCGGGATGTACCCATTGAACTTTTGAGCCTTTTGTAACTCTATGATAAATCTCTTCATTTGGGGCTACAAGGAGTGCTCTTGTATATCCAAAAGCAAAAATCACATCATCTCCTACCCCAACACTCCATTTTCCGCTTGGGAGCGACTCTGTATCTAATGTAGTAAATTCACTAAGCGCTATCTTTGCAGTTTTGTTTTTTGCATCAAACTCTTTTATTTGGGCACTTTTTAGGATAACCGTATGTTTTGCGTCTATCTTATGAACCACAAAACCGCTCATCCCTACATCTATAGCACCGATTTGTATCACTGCTTCATCTTTTTCTTTATCTATGCTCACTATAGGAGTTTTGATAATCTCGGCAAATGCCGCTACCGCCATTATGAGTGCTAAAAATATATATCTCATTGCTCTACTTTGTAATTAATATAGTGCGATTATAGCAAACAAACTTCACACTAAGGCAAAATTTGATAAAATTTTTCACTTATTTTTAAAAAAATTTATTTTATGGCTATTTTCTGATGATTAGATTTTTAATATTTTTTCTATTTAGTATATCTCTATTTGCTTCAAGCGTGGAAAATTTTCGCTGGAGCAACGGAGAAACCTATTTAACATTTTTAGAAAAACAAAAACTGCCTACAAAATCTCTCTATTACAATATAGATCCGGATGAACAGCAGCTTACCGAAGATATCATCTCCGGTGTCAATTGCCAACTTTTACGAGACAAAAACGATAAAATACTACAAATACTTATCCCCCTTAATGATGAGCTGCAAATTCACATATACAGTATGGATGACAACTACTATTTTGAAACAATCCCCATCATAAGCGAAACAAGAGTAGAAGCATTTACGCTTCAAATAGAAAATTCTCCATATTTAGACATTATCAAAGAAACAGGCTCAAAAAAACTTGCAACTATTTTTGTGTCTGCATTTAAACAATCTCTAAATTTCTCATCTAACCTTAAAAAAGGTGATACTCTTGCCATGGTCTATGAACAAAAATATCGCCTTGGAAAACCGTTTTCAATGCCAAACCTTCATGTTGCCATGATTGAGATGAAAAATAAAAAAAACTACATCTATCTTAGTGATGACGGCAGATACTACAATGAAGACGGAACGGAAGTAGAGAGCTTTCTACTTGCGACTCCCGTAAGAGGCGCTAGGATATCTTCTCGCTTCACAAAAAGCAGATTTCATCCTGTACTAAAAAAATACCGTGCACATCAAGGCGTTGACTATGCAGCTGGAAGCGGAACTCCGATTATGGCAGCAGGTGATGGAAAAATAGCTTTTGTAGGATTTTCGTCCGGTTATGGTAACCTCATAAAAATCCAACATACCGAGGGTCTATTGACTCTATATGCACATCAAAAATCATTTAGAAAAGGTGTTCGCAGCGGTGTAGCCGTAAAAAAAGGGGATGTTATAGGTTATGTGGGAAGTACGGGAGTCTCAACGGGCCCACATCTTCACTTCGGGCTTTACAAAGACGGTACTGCTATAGACCCGCTTAGTGTCGTACAAGTTACAAGACAAAAACTATCTGCAAAAGAGCTTGCCGCATTTGCAAAGATGAAAGAAAAACATAACGAAAGCATAAGAGTGCATCTAGAAAAAGGGACAAAATTTATAAAAATGCCCGAAGCCGAGCAAGAGTGCTACTTTAATGATATTAGCAATAGCGGATAGTTTTTTAAGAAAAATCTATCGGATCCATATCTATCTCGGCTAAAGCAACCCTGCTTTTCATTATGGCTTTTATGATATTCGTACTTTTATCTGAGCGCAAAAGTATCTCAAATCTATATTTATCCGAAACCCTCTCAATTGCGCATTTTCCGCTTCCTACTATCTCAACACCGCTGCATTCTTTAAGCAAAGAGAGCATCTCTTTCATAGCATCTTGAGCTTTAAGCCCGTTTTTATGCGAAAAAAGTATGCGACAAAGTTTTTTGTAAGGCGGATAGAGCTCTTTTTTATACTCCTTCTCCTCTTCTAAAAAACCCATATAATCATCTGTATAGCTCTTAAAAAATTCTTCATTAAAACTTTGTACTATAACTTTTGCACTCTCTTTTCTTCCGCTTCTGCCTGCTACTTGCAATAGCGTAGAGAGCGCTTTTTCTCTTGCTCTGTGATCGCTTATGCCAAGCATATTATCCAGCCCCAAGACTACCGCAAGCGAAACTCCGTGATAGTCATGCCCCTTGCTTAACATCTGAGTACCGACAAGTATATCTATCTTTTTATCGTTAAAATCCTTTAACACGCTAGAGAGCTTCTTTTGAGTCTTTATGGTATCTCTATCAAACTGCTCAACTGCCGCATCGCTAAAAATCTCCCTAAGTTCTTTTACAACCTCGGCAGTACCTACTCTAGAGCTTACCAAATCGGCACTGTTACACTCAGGGCAACTCTGAGGTATAGCTTGAGCAAAATTGCAGTAATGGCATTTTAATGAACGCGTTTTTTGGTGTATGCTCATCCCGACGCTGCAAAAAACACATTTATGCATATAACCGCATGCAGGGCATATAAGATATTTAAAGTTTGCTCTTGTCGGTAAAAAAACAATACTCTGTTCACCTCTTTTTAAAATATCTTCTATACTTTTTACTATTAAAGGAGATAGAGTATCGACGCCTCTCTCGTAAACAAACTCTTTTTTTGAGCCAAAATACCCGCCTCTTAGTCTAAAGTGAGGAAACTTAACATAAGAGTTAAGCGATGGCGTTGCACTTCCAAGCACTACGCTTATATCATACACTCTCCCCATATATATAGCCAAATCTCTTGCATTATACCTAGGTCTAGAAGATGATTTATAGCTATCGTCATGCTCTTCATCAACCACTATAAGCCCCAACTCTTTTATAGGCAAGAACAAGGCAGAGCGAGGACCGGCAACTATTTTAGCACTCCCGTTATAAATCTTTGCAAGCGTTTCTTTCTTCTGCTTTTGTGTTAGTTTTGAGTGCCACATCACGACACTATCTCCAAAATGTTCTTTTAGCCTTTTGCCCATCTGAGGAGTAAGCGATATCTCGGGCATCAAAAATACAACCCTCTTAGCGCTTGCTATAACCTCATCAAAGTACTTCATATATATTTCGGTTTTTCCGCTTCCCGTGTCGCCAAAGAGCAGGGAAACGGGATGTTTTTTCAAAAAAGAGAGTGCTTCGTTTTGCTTGTGTGAGAGTTTTATGCCCGATTCCAAGTCAAGCTTGGAATGACGCTCCTCTTGAACTTGATTTAGGATCTCATCTCTCTCATAAGCCACCATCAACCCAAGAGCCTCGCCAAGCGAACAAAAATAGTAAGAAGCTATAAAATGTGCAACTTCTAGTTGTTTTGGCGAATAGTAAAAACCGCTACTCTCTAAAATCTCACTACACTTAAACGCCACTTCACCCGATTGTGCAACAACAACCCCATCAACCTCTTTGTGACGAAGTTTTACTTTTACTTTTGCACCAAGTGAGATGGTATGCTGACTTTTATAGGTTAATGGTTCTAGCGGAGAGTTAAGGAGTGCGATGTTATAATGATTCAATATTATCTTTTTTTATAAGCAGAAGTTTTTCTTTAAGTTTTGGCAAATATACTCTCATTATATTTTCTATAAATCCCAAATCAACACCTTCATAATCATGAACTATGTAATTTCTTGTATAGTAAGCACCTTCTTTATCTTGCGTTAAATCATACTTTTGTACAAGCGTATCATCAATATTTTTGAGACTCTCGCCTATTTGCGATATGCCCATTAAAATAGCCATTTGTCCTTCAAAATCTTCTAGTGCCTTGACTATCCCGCCGTGTCTTTTGCTAATCTCTTCTATATTTTCACACATCTCTAGCATAAATTCGACTTTTGCACTCAGTGATTTTTTAGACATAAACTACTTCACTAAGTATGTATTTTTGTGCCGTTTTTGAGAGGTTGTTTTTCGGTGCGATATCTACCTTTTTTTCCAACACTTTACTGATGAGACCTTTAATCTCCTCAAGTTTTTTAAAGCCTAAAAAACCACTATTTTTCTCATAAAAACTACTCTCAAGATGGTACAAGATATCTATATCACTCTGTGGAGTATTTTCGCCTCTAGCATAAGAGCCAAAAACACCATCTATGATAAACCCATCATTGCTGAGTAAATTTTTGAGTGATTGTATTTGGTTTAAGATTTTTTTATCCATCATAAATAAATTCCTCTTAAAATTAAATATAAAATTATATCAAAAAACTTTAACTAGAAATTTTTAGTCGGTAAGTTCATCACACTTTGCGGAACCTGAAGTGCAAGAAAATGTTCCGTTTGTATCTTCATATGTAAAAGTAGTTGCGGTTGAGCCTACAGTATATGTGTATGTACCATCCCCTGGGCTATTATTGTACCAGTGACTAGCGCTATTTTCATTTTTCATAGGAGTAGTTAAAACCCCACCAAACAGTTCGCCGCCAGTATCTAGGTTTGCGGTAGTTATCCAAGTCGCGTCACCCTGAATAAGTCTTCTTTGTCTCTCATTTACTATGGCAGCGCGGATGGTTGCAACATCGGCTTTGCCTTTTGCAATGTCCGCTTGCTCTCTCACACCAGTA
>JAUPKZ010000098.1 GCA_030837195.1 Campylobacterota bacterium | reverse complement strand
GAATTAGAGAATGAGTTTAATGGACAAGAAAAATCAATTTTTAGAAATGGAGCAAATGAACGAGGTAGAGCCAAAGGAAATTCAGCCTTCGGATATGAAGGAATTTCAGACCTTGATAAAGAATTTGAACGCAGAGCAGACAGTCTTGAACAACAGATTAATAAAGACCATAGACTTAATCGAGAAAGAGAGAGAGCTATACAAGAGCAACGAGAAAATAAGAGAAGAGAAGAACAAGGAACTAAGCGAGAAAACACAAGAAGCCTTCAAGATGATGACAAAGATAAGAAAACTGTAGAAGAGATCAAAAACATTATTCTGCAGAAAAATGTTTCATTAGTTTTAAACCTACATGACGGAAACGGTTTTTATAGAAAAACAGATAAAGGAAGTATTTTTAACCCTAATGCGTGGGGGCAAACATGCGTTATTGATCAGTGTATTTTAAGCCAAGACCAACCATTTGGAAATTTAAACAAAATCGCACTGGATGTTAAAGAGAAAATCAATCAAAGACTCATTGAGGAACACCATATATTTGATGTTAAAAATACAAATACAAAATTTGACGACGAGGCAATGAAGCTATCTTTAACATACTTTGCAGTTACACACAATAAACCTGCATTTGCAATTGAAAGTAGCAAGCATCTTCCATCACTTTCTCAAAAAATCTTTTATCATCTTCTTGCAATAGAAGAGTTTATGAATATAATGAATATCTCTTTTACAAGAAATTTTGAATTAAACGAGAAAAATATAGATGAAATTGTTAAAAATTATGGGATATTGAGTATAAATAACAATTTTATTATTAATTTATCGAATGTAAAAAAAATTTTAAGCTTTATTCCGCTAAAATCTGAGAATAATGCATTTGAGTTTTCTCATCCGCTTGGAAGCGTGGTAAGAAATGACGATGACTTTTCCATTTATATAGGAAATCAAAAAGTCACGACATTAAAGCCGCAGCTCTTCAAAATGAGCGATTCTTGTGCAGAGATGTTTGATGTTATAGTTGATGGAAGATTGATTTCATTAAATAAAACTTCAGATATTGAGGTAAGTGACGATTTTAACATTGTTAAACGAAACGACTATCGTGTAAATGTAATTGGATTTACATCGAAAAACTCGTCTGATGAGAGTGGTGTGACTGTAACACTTAAGGATTTTGACAAAAAATTTTCGATAGATGAAGAAAATTTGATTTACAGGATTGAGTTTTATAAAAATAATGAATTTTGTTCAATGTCCAAAGTTCATTTTAGATAGGATTACAAATAATGAGCAAAAAAGAACAACACTCTTTCTCTAATATACTTTCTGTCAATCCATATAATAATACATATGTGAGTGCAGTCGCTAGTTTTTTAAATGAAACATCTTCTCCGCAGTTTAACAAGCAACAGTATGTCATCTCTCATCTCGACACAAAGGGTTTTATCAACAGTCATATTTCTGTTAGTAAAAACATCCCCCAAGAAGATTTATATGATGCCATTTACAATAAAGCTTATGATGAACTTGGACTTGATCAGGCCATAACATATCAGATTCAATATATAGAAGTCTTTAATAACCTAGATGAAGATCACAGAAATTTTCATGTTTTTATTATAGACCCACTTGTTGTAAATGATGTATTTAAAACTACGGTTGAAAAGCTAAAGTATGTTGACTACATAATTCCATCTCCGCTACTTCTTAAATCGCTATATACAAAAGAGATCATAGAGGATAGAGGGGTTCACTGCTTCATATATTTTCAGGAAAACGACACTTTTCTGGCAATCTATAATGATCAAGATTTTTTATATACAAAATCTATCAACTACTCTCTTAGACAAATGCATGAGAGATTTTGTGAAATCTATGGTGAATTGGTTGAGTATGAAAACTTTATTTCATTTATCTCAAATGAAGATTTAAAAACAACTCAAAGCCCTTATAAGCTACACATAATAAAGCTTTATAAAGAGATTTTTTCAAATATCAACGATATCTTGACTTATGTAAAAAGAGCTTTAGAGATTGAAAAAATTCATCATATCTACATAGACTCTCAGATAGCAAGCGTGACGCACATCGATGAGATGGCAGAGTTTGAGTTGGGCATAAAAAGTAGCAATTTTAATTTTAATTATGGATTTGAGAGCGCTAATGCACAGATGGAACATTTGCATTGTTTGATGCAAATTTTTGCAACTACTCCTGAGTCAAATAGATATGATTGTAACTTTTCGACATTTCACAGACCTCCTAAATTTACACAAAGAGATAGCGGAAAAGCTATTCTTTTAGTTGCAGCTACTTTTGCGCTTGCATTTTTGTATCCGGTTTCATACTGGTCTCTAACTTATGCGCAAACACTCCAACATAAGCTGCTAGAGAGAGAGTATCACGATGTTCACGGTGCAAAACTTACAAGAGAAGCTATCATAAACAACAAAACAAATGAAAAAGAGAAAGTTGCGGCTCTTGTTGAAAAAGAGAAACAAGATTATATTGAGAAAAAAAATACCCTCATAAAAATTCATGATGTCAAAGTAAATTACCCTATGAAAGCAAATCTTTTGCATATGTTCTCAAAAGATTTAAATAAGTTTGAGGTAAGGGTCGAGCATGCTATTTACAGTGAAAAAGAGGGGACAACCAAAACTAGCAGCAGCATAAAAGAGTTAAAACTGGGGCTTGTTTCTACAAACGACAAAAAGATAACCGGACTCATAGAGTACTTGACAAAAATTTATGAAGGTAAATTTCACTTCTCCATAGAAGAAATATCCTATAAAGATGAGTCAAAACTCTATTTTGGCGAATTGAAAGTGAGTTTACTATGAATATTAAATTAATGCTAGAGGAAACTCTACAAAATATAGACAACTTTTTTAAAGTAAAATCAAAAAAAGATGTTTATATGGTTTATATAATGATTGTAGCTGTTATATCTTTTATTGCCTACCCTTTTTATGAACTCTCGCAAACAGAGTTTAATGCCATAAAAGCAAAGGTAGATGATGTCACTGTTAAAATAAATACTGACAAAGCTTACTTAAAAGCAAACCCAGAAGAGAAAATTGCACAACTTGACTTGGATATTAAAAAACTTGAAGTTGAACTTGCAGAAAACAAAAAAACAAATCTCTATATTAAAGAAAAGATAATGACTATCTCTTCTTTGATATATGATGAAAAGTTATGGGGTGAGTATCTTGATTCTATCTCAAAAAATGCACTTAAGCACAATGTCAAGATTATAAACTTTGTAAACAAATATGTTGACAACAATGAGTCTTTCGGACATGTTTTGGATATAAAACTTGATGTAACGGCTAAATATGCCGATACCATCAACTTTGTAAACTCACTTGAAGAGAGCGAGTTGGTTGTTGATATGCATACCTTTGACATAAAAGCCAAAGACACTTTGGATTCAAAGCTTAATATCTCAGTTTGGGGGATAACATACGAATGAAAACGAAAGTGAAAATATTTTTAACAACACTGTTTTTGGGAACTCTTCTTACGGCAGGAGAACTGGAGTGGGTTGATGAGCAAATAGAAGCAATAAAACCTCCGAGAAAAAGCGCTAAAATGGCTTCCATAAGTGATCCTTTCATCTTTTTGGAGAAAAATAAAACGCCGAAAAAAGATGACAAAAAATCTCCTTTTTCTTCGTCGTCGCAAAAAATAGTTAAGAGTGCTGCGGATGCAAATGCCACAGCCAAAAAAGAGGAGTATAACCTTATAGCTATAATGAACAAGTCGGCGATGATTAACGACACTTGGTATAAAGTAAGTGACAAAGTCAATAAATATACCGTTGTTGCTATAGATAAAACATCAGTAACTCTTAAAGACAAGAAGAAAGAGTTGGTTTTATCTACAGAAAACAAAAGCAAAAATCTAAAATTCAAAAATAAGTAGGACAGATCCATGAAACTTATACAAAACACTATATATACGACTCTTTTGGCTTCTATGCTCTCTAGCAATATTATGGCTGCTGATTGTACATATGAACTATTCAGTATTAGCTCTACAAAAAATACTAAGATTATGGACTTTATTGAAAAGTTAAGCGATGAATGTGATTTTAGTATTATAGTTACCGATCCAAATGCACAAAAATTTTTGGATAGCACGCTGAACAAAACAAACTTCAACAACTTAACAATAGATGAAGTTTTAAATATTGTACTAAAAGAGAACAATTTAACATATACTCTTCAAAACAATATCTTAAAAATTTCGTACCTTGAAACAAAGATGTTTAACATTGACTATATTCTCTCTCAAAGAAAGAGCGAATCTAAAACAAACATCACGCTCTCATCTGAAGGTGCCGGTGTAACTTCTCAAACAGGAACAACAACTAACACAACAGAAAATCAAGAGACTGGTGGTGGTTCTGCCGGTAAATCCGGAATGAAAATAGACAGCTCCGACGAAGTGGCATTTTGGCACCAATTGGATGTAGAGCTTCAAGAAGTGTTGAATAGACCGCAAGATGTTTATAAAGCACAAGCTCCTATTATAAATAAAAATGCAGGAATTATAACAGTTACTGCAACAGTAAAACAGATGGAGAGATTGGAG
>JAUPKZ010000039.1 GCA_030837195.1 Campylobacterota bacterium | reverse complement strand
GTTTTATTGATATATTTCATAATATAAGCGGTTGATTTGCTAATATCGTCTTGTATATCGTTGCCCTTTTCATCAAACAATCTTTTAAAAGCCGTTTTTACTCTCTCTACTCTATCCACTGGAACATAGATTAATATATGAGTGTGTGGAGTTCCGTCTTTGTGAGGCTCGTTTACTCTAAAATATATTCTCTGCTCTTTTGAGAGTTCTTTTAACGCTCTATCTTGTCTAAGTCTTGCAAACATTTTTGTGAGTGCTTTTACCGCCTCTTTTGGAGCGGTGCCGTTAAACTTTGGGTTTAGAATCAACTTTCCTTTTTTGGTAGTTTTGCATCTATGATATTGGCTCGGAAGCGTTAATGTCATAAAGAGAGGTTTTAAGCCTCTTTGCTTTGCTATCTTCTCTAAAGTGTTTACTCTGTTTTGAATTTCGGAGTAGTATCGCTGTGGCGAGTGATTTGCCGATATGATTAAATCAGAGAGCGGGATTCTAGTTTGGTTGATTCTATCGTATAAAAAACTAAACTCTAAAAAGTTCTTTTGTTCTTTTAATTTTTTAGAAACGCTCTCCAGTTCATTTTTAGATAACCCATAATGAACTTTTTTATGACGCTCTTTTATTGCCTCTGTCATGTCAATGTCCACAACTTCTTTATAAATAGTCAAGGTGCCTACGGCATTACTCTCGCTGTGTTTTTTTGCAGAATGCAAAAAAGACACACCAAGAGCTATGCCTTTAGCACTATTATTTCCATGTATGTTTTTGGTACAATTCATTTGTACTTCCTTTTGTCGGGATTTACAGTCAGGGAAGCCTCCGCCAAGATGTGCTTCTCTGATGCTTATTTTTAAATAACTACTTTGCTTTGCCTATTTTTAGTTGTGCAAAGTTCTCTCCATAGACATTACATAAAACGCTTACAGCATCACCAGTTTGGTTATTAGCATATTGTTTTTCCAAAGCTCTATCTACTGGTATATCGAAATACTCCATCTGAACAGAGCCGTTTGATAACTCTTTTTTTTGCTGTATCTGAACTATAAAGTCGCCTTGTGATACTTCGCCAGTTTGCTTATCTTTATAATCTGGCTTAGCATATCCATTTAGGTAAATTCCTTCTATTGTTACATTCATTTCATTTTTCCTTATAAATCATATATGATATTTTGTATATCATTCTCTAAAGACTCAATTTTTTTATTAATCTCATCTAAATCTCTTTTTATATATTTTATAGTTCCATCTTCCATCGGTAACTCTTCAACACCGTATTTATCATACACATTTTTAAGGATTGCTTTTTCACGCTCTAACTGAGCTATATCGTATTCTATATTTTTAATTATTGTCTCTCTCTTTTTGTTATCATCCACAACAACTTGTATTAATGATAAAAGCATAGACGACATAGAAACATTATTAAATTTACAGATACTTTCAAAGTCATCTTTTAAACTCTTAGGTACTTGCACGCTCAAACCAATCTTTGGCTCCTCATTCCCTTTTGCTAATTCAATAGCTCTTTTTAACATAGTAACTCCTTTAGTTTTTAGTATTTTAAAAAGTAAATTAAAATACTAATTGATATTTTAAAATAAAAAATAAAATAAGTCAAGTTAAGTATTTATTATGAAAGATATTAAAACAAAGAGAGTTGTTAGAAAAACAAGTATCTTTAAGAATGAAGATGATATTTTTTCTGAAGCACTTAAAGAACATAAACCTTTATAGTATTAGACCAGTGATAAAAACTCGGTGTCATTTCGGTGCTATTTATTACTTTTAAATCATATTAATTTTATAAATCTAAATTTTGAAAACTCCGTAAATACGGTATTTGATGGTATTATTTAGTCTATAAAGTTAGCTCCAGTATTCGGAGCCACTACATTTAAAACCCCTAAAATACGATGTTTCAGAGCTTTAAAAATCTATGGTAGCTATATAGTAACTAAACCTAATTACTTAATTAAATATTTTTTAATCCTTTTAACTGTAGGATTAGTAATAAACAATATTTAAGGTTTTTTATGAAAAAAGATTGGTCTGCTATTAGAGTTACGGTTTTACTCTATATTATGGTTGTGGTGATTCCGTTAAATTATTATTTTATAAAAGAGTCTTTTAAAAGCATGCAAAACGATGCTGCAACAATGGGTCATCTTGTGTCTATAGGTACGGCAGTACCAATGCTAATCACACAATCAAGCGAGAATGCCGATGCGATTTTTAAACAAATAGACTCTTCACTAGAAGCAATCGAGTTAAATTTCATAAATTTTGCACCAAACAAAGAGTTTGTAGCCCTTTTTCAGGCAGATGCTTCGTTTAAAATGCTAAAAGAGTCCTATAAATCTTTTAAAGGCTCATTCATCAATGGTGAAAAAACACCCCTAGAACTAGATGCATTTTCAAAAACCGCAGAAGAAATGATGGCATATAAGATAGAGCTTATTTTAGACAAACTATATCTTTCTCTTGCTTTTACGATGCTTTTAATGGTTATCCTTATATTTGCTATGCGTACATATATGAGGCTACATTTTTTAAAACAGGATAAAAAGCATATGCAAAACAGTTCTATATCTCATACGAAAGACACCATATGAAACGAAAAGCTTTTAATATTATTGAACTTATTTTTGTAATAATTATTCTTGGGATACTCGCGAGTGTTGTTATAATAAAAATGAACACTATGACTCAGCGTGCAAAAGAGGCACAACTCAAATCTTTAGTAGGAACACTCAATAGATCAGTAGGTCCTGCAGTCTGGTTTAAATCTATTGAAGAAGGACGGGAAGGAAGTATTGCGTTTGCCGAGTATGATGCGGTATTAGATAGATATATACAAATCATTCCGGATTACGATACTGCTCCTACATTTTTAAATTGTAATAATGTCGGGGACGGTATTTTTACCAATTATATATTTGGAAAAAACTATGAAGTCCATTGCACAGACGGCAACAAAACTTCAAGCCCTAAATTTAGGCTTTATAATGAAACCGAAAGCGCATATATGGATTGATTTTTATGCAACAAACATCCATTTAGCAATTACGACTATAAAAAATCCTAAAACAAGCACTACCTTATGAAAGTGCTCTTGCATAAAGAGTGGCTTTTGGCGACCGCTAAATTTGATAAAAAGGTTAAACAACACTCCGCAAGCGATAATTAGCGCAAAAATAATCTTAAGCATCAATAATTTTTGCAAACTTGTCTCAAAAAAACCTACATTTGAGTTCATATATCTTGACATCATCATGCCGCCTGTTAAAATTATAACAAGAAGAGAGAGTGGAAATATTTTAAAGCTTTTTGCGCCAAGCGTTTGGTTTATCTCCTTAGTTGTCTCTTTGTTAAACTTATTTTTTAATGCAGAAATAAGCACAACATCACTAAAAACATACCCTAAAAACATAATCCCCAATATTAAATGTATAATATTTGCAAACGGATAAATTGCGTCCATAAAAACTCCTTTTTAAATTGCGTGATTATACAAAAATAATTGTATATCCCGCTTGTTTAATATTTATCTTTTTTTTGTTTTTCTTTTCTTTGTGGTAGCCGGTTTTGGAGAAGCTTTTTTTTCTATCTTCTGTTTTTCTATCTTCTTTTTTTCAGCAGGTTGCCTAAGAGCCGTTTTCTTGGCAGCAGGTCTCTTTTGAGCCTGTTTATGTTCACTCTTTGGCGTTACTTCATCCTTATCTTTTCTGCGTATTTGAGGGTCAGGCTCAAAACCTTTTACGCTCTCTTTTGGTATTTTTATGCCTATGAGTTTTTCAATTCTCTTTATCTCAAATCTCTCATCTACATCAAGCAGCGATATAGCCACGCCATCGCGACCTGCCCTTCCGGTTCGCCCTACTCTATGTACATAATCTTCAGGAACAAGCGGCAATTCGTAGTTTATAACATATGGGAGTTCTTCTATATCTAAGCCTCTTGAAGCAATATCCGTAGCAACAAGAACTTTTATTTTACCCTCTTTAAACTCATTTAGCGTTTTTAGCCTATTTGCTTGAGTTTTATCTCCGTGAATAATACCGCATTTAAGACCGTCTTTTTTTAGTTCGTCAGTAAGCACATCTGCACTAGCTTTTGTTCTGGTAAAAACAAGTACCTGTTTAAAATTTCTTGAACCGATGATATAGGCTAAGAGCGGCGCTTTTTTATCTGCATCCACCAAATATGCCACTTGGTTTATAGCTTCAACCGTCGAGTTCTTTTTTGCAACCTCTACAAATTCTGGCTTAGTGAGGATAAGCTTTGATAGTTTTCTTACCTTATCGCTATATGTTGCAGAAAAAAGCAGTGTCTGGTGTCTTTTTGGCAGAAGCGGATGGATTTTTTTTATCTCTTTTACAAACCCCATATCTAACATTCTATCTGCTTCATCCAATACAAAAATCTCGATATGCGATAAATCAAGCCCTTTTTGTGTATGTTCTAAAATTCTGCCCGGAGTTCCTATAACAATATCAATATTTTGCTTAAGAAGTTTCTTTTGATGTTTGATATCTTTGCCGCCTATTAGCACGGAAATGCCTAAGTGCATATTTTTTGCATAATTTTGCAACTCTTCATATATCTGGATAGAAAGCTCACGAGTGGGTGAGATAATAAGCCCTTTTATCTCTCTTTTCTCATCTAAATGCGCTTTTCTGAGCCGCTGAAGCATAGGAAGCCCAAATGCAGCTGTTTTGCCTGTACCTGTTTGAGCCGTTGCAAAAACATCATTTTTTGCAAGAACCAAAGGAATAGCTCTTTTTTGTATAGGAGTCGGTTCGTTATATCCTAGTTCTTTTATAACTTCAAGAAGCTCTTTTATAACTCCTAATTTTTCAAATGACATTTTATTTACCTACTATTGAATATTTTTTATACCGTTTCTACGATTATTACGCTTATCTACTATACTCTTTTCAAGCTTATTTATATAATAATAAAGCGTTCCAAGCACGAGTACTATTAAAGGTATAGCAAAATACCAGTGTGCTTTAATCCACTTAATAAGTTCCAAAAGCTGCTCTCCAAAGAAGTAAGCAGGGACAATGGTTATGCACGCCCATGCGATTGCACTTGCAAAATTTATAATTGCAAATTGGCGGCTTGAATATTTTGTGATACCTATTGCCATAGGAATGACCGTGCGCATGCCGTACATATATCTTTGCACAAATATTATCGGCCAGCCGTATTTTTTGAGCATCAAGTGTGCAAGAGCAAATTTTTTACGCTGCGAACGAATCTTGTTATGTATATATTTTTTATTAAAACGACCTATATAAAAATATATCTGGTCGCCCGCAAATCCACCAAGTCCCGCAACGACTATGGCAAATGGCAAAAACATATCTCCGGTATGAGACATTATACCGGCCATAATAAGACCTAACTCACCCTCTAAAATACTCCAAAAAAATAGAACAATATAACCATACTCTTTTAGCCATTCAACAAACAGTTGTTCCATTTAAGCCCTTACACAAACAATCGCTTTAACTTTTTATTTTCATATAAACGCTATTTTATCATATTATTAAAAATATAAGCTTTTTGGGCTATAATCTCATACTTTTGAAGATGGTATTATGCATGATTAGAAAAACTTTCAAGAAACTCGGAGCCGGTGATAAGCTAAAATCTTTCATTCAAAAATACAATATCCCCGTTGAGTACCTATCTGCCAATAGAAAAATGGTTTCTAAAGGTATTTTTATAGGTCTTTTTATAGCTTTTATTCCTATGCCGATGCAGATGCTCGCAGTTGTTGCAGTTATACCGTTTGCTAGGTTTAATGTCCCCATCGCTCTTTCTATGTGTTGGCTTAGCAATCCTTTTACTATGCCTGCAATGTACTATATGGAGTACTTAACCGGTGCTTTTTTATTGGGAATTGAGACTTCGCCGGTTGAACTGACTCTTGAGTGGTTTAGCAGCAATCTTGGCAATATTTTTATACCTTTATATGTAGGAACTGCTTTCTACTCTGTATTTGGCTCAACTCTTGCTTATTTTCTTGTAAACTATCTGTGGATACTATCGGTTAAAAAAGATCAAGAAATACGCAAAAACGGTAATGGCAGTTCAAAAAATAAAACGGATAGTTAGTTTTTTACGGCTCTATTTTTAAAATAAACCCACGCAACGACACCCACCAAACTCATAGCCAGACTCATAACCTGCCCTTGAGTTACCACATCGCAACAGACATACCCTATCTGAATATCCGGAGCACGCCAAATTTCGGCTATGGCACGGAAAAGTCCATAACTTATACCATAAACTAAAATCAACTCTCCGCTAAATTTTTGATAATTCTTATAGACATAAACAGCCAAAAATACGCCAAAGCCCTCTAAGACTGCCTCATATAGCTGAGATGGATGCCTTAAAACTCCATCAACTAAAATTCCCCATGGTACATCTGTTTCTCTTCCTATAAGTTCTTGGTTTAAAAAGTTTCCTATGCGTCCAAAAACAAATGCAAGAGGTACGCTAATAGCCACCAAATCCATTATTTTACCAAAGGCAATTTTGTATTTTTTAGAGTACAGATAAGTACTAAGCAAAAATCCAAAAACCGCACCGTGATAGCTCATCCCGCGGATACCTACAAACTCACCGTTTACAAACGGATTAAATATTTGCCATGGGTGCGAGAGATAGTAAAATGTGTTTGTATCGTAAAAAAGAATATACCCCAACCTAGCACCCAGTATAACCCCGATTTCTACATACAAAAAGTAGATATCAACCTCTTTGCCGCTAAAATCAAGCTTATCTTTTTTAATAAAATACTTTCCGATATAAAGAGCAACGATAAGTGCTAAAACATACATTATCCCATACCAATGCACAGGCAAAGAAAATATATGAAACGCTACAGGGTCAAATACTTTATAAATATTATTCCAACTTGACACTATCTAGTCTCTCAATGCTTCTGCTATAAGCTCTATAGGGTTTTTAAAAACTTGAGGAGCATCAACATAGTTCATAGAAGCATTTATCTGCATACGACATGCGCTGCACTCCGAACTAACATAGTCGGCTTTTGTATCTTTTATCATAGCTGCTTTTGGAAGCCCTGCGGCTTTTGCCAAGTGGTATTTTTCACTCTGCATCGTCACACCGCCAAATCCGCAACAACTATTTGGATCGCTCATCTCTACTATATCGTAATTTTTACTTATAAGACTTCTTGGCTCTTTATGGATGCCTTGCATCTTTCTAGCATGGCACGGGTCGTGGTAAGTCACTATTTTTGTATCTTTTTTCTTAGATGCCAAAAGTTCATTTAAATGTGTATGCTTTTCTAGCCATTCCGTCGCCATAAAGATTTTACTCTTAAGTGCAACTGCCCTAGCCATCCACTCCGGCTGGTCGTGAAAGTAGTGTTCATAGTCAATTTTTAGCATCGCCGAACATGTGGCTTCAGGAACAATGATAGCCTCTACATCTTTGCCAAAGCTCTCAAAATACTCTATATTGAACTTTGCATTATAATCAACAGTATCAAAATCACCCGTAAAATAGGCAGGTGCGGAACAACACTTTTGATCTTTTGCTAAAAATGCATCTATTTCTAAATGTTTAAGTATCTCTAAAAGCGAATTTCCGACATTTACATAGTTGTAGTTGCCCAAACATCCTATAAATACGGCAACTTTTCTCTTACCGCCGTTATTTATATGCTCCTCTTTATGAGAGTTTAAAAACGAAGTTTTTCTAAGACTCGGTAAAAGCCTGTCTGCCTTTAACATCGGAAGATTGAAACGAGAATTCATAGAGTCTATGTCCGCTTGTATCTTAAAGCCGCATGTCTGAAACACCCAGCCGAGTTTAAATGCTATATCATTAAGCCATCTATGACGAAGAAGCAGGAAAAATGCTTTTTTGTACCATGCAATACCAAATTTTTTACCTATATCGGCTCTTACTTGCTCTATAACCATATCGGTAGGGAGCGATTTTGGGCAAACCTCAACACAAGCGGTACATAAAAAACAGCTCTCAAATATAGCTTTTGCATTTGAATCTAACTCTAACTTACCCCTTTGGTATGCGCCAAGCAGATCCAAAAAACCTCTTGGAGATGTTACTTCATCGGCATTGACATTGTGAATAGTACATACAGGGATGCACTTACCACATTTTATGCACTCATCCGTAATGGAAGCAAAATTAAAAATCTCCTGCGCGTTTTTGCTCATTCTTAAACCGTTTTAGAAAAGGTTTTTGCGCTTGCCGCGTGCTTTTTCATATATGCATCAAATGGCATAGATATATTTCTAATCAACAGCGTTCCTGTTTGAGAACACTCAATAAAATCATCGCTTATGGTTAAAAGGTCATCCTCTTCAAAAGGTTTAAGCGCTTCAATCGCATCTGCAAAATATTTTTTAAACTCAATGTTAAAGAGCTTTTCAAATCTTTTTATATCAAGTTTAAAGTTACTCATAAGCTCCATAATTACAAACTGTCTTATTTTGTCATCTTCATTTAGAGCAATTCCGCGTTCAAACGGAAGTTTGCCGGCTTCGATCGCTTCTTCATACTCTTTCATTTCTTTAAAATTCTGAGCATAGTAGTCCACTCCCTCACCGATAGAAGTAAGCCCCACGCCTATCAGGTCGGCTCCGCCTTTTGTAGTATAACCTTGAAAGTTTCTATGCAACTCACCTTTTTCTATGGCACGGAAGAGTTCATCTTCAGGCTTTGCAAAGTGATCCATTCCTATCATTTTGTACCCGCGAGAAGTTAAAAAACTGATAGTATGCTGCATTATGCGTAGTTTTTCATCCGGTAAAGGAAGAGTTGTTTCATCAATCTTGCGCATAGTTTTTTTCATCCATGGAACATGTGCATAGTTAAATACTGCAAATCTGTCCGGATTAAGCGTAAGTGCAAGTTCCAGCGTCTCTTTAAAAGTCTCTAGCGTCTGAAACGGAAGTCCATAAATCAGGTCAACATTTACAGAGTGCATATTGTATTTTCTTGCAAGCTCCATTGCCTCTTTTGTGACACCGTACGGTTGAATTCTATGCACCGCATGTTGTACTTTTTCATTAAAATCTTGGATGCCAAAACTTACACGGTTAAAACCGTTAGCACTCAAGACCTTCATCTGATCTTCATTTATATGGCGAGGGTCTATCTCACAGCTTATCTCTGCATCCTGTGCAAAATTTGGGAAAAAAGATCTTATCTCTTTGATAACCTCTTCAAGCTGAGGCGCATTAAAGAATGTCGGAGTTCCTCCGCCAAAATGCATCTGAATCACTTTTCTTGAGCAATCCACATATCCTGAGAGTATTTTTAGCTCTCTTTTTAGATACTCCAAATAACGCATCATTTTATCTTCTTTTGAAGTAAAAACAACATTGCACCCGCAAAAATAACACGCATTTTTACAAAACGGCAAATGAAAATAAAGACTTAGAGGGCGAGCCGAATCTTGGGATTTTAACTTTTGTATATACTCATCATACCCAAAAGAGTCACTAAACTCTAGTGCAGTCGGGTAACTTGTGTATCTTGGTCCGGGTTTGGAGTACTTTGTAAATTTTGCAAAATCTAGCATTTTTTATCCATATATTATAAATTAAAGTGATTATCTCTAAAAAGTGTTGAAAATCTAATTAATCTAATTTTTAAAATGTCCTGCCAATCTCTGATATACTTCACAACTCTCTAGAAGTTCACTATGTTTCCCGCTTGCTACGATTCTACCTTTTTGCATAACCAAAATCTTATCTGCATGCTTAATAGTACTAAGTCTATGGGCAATAGTGATAGTTATTTTATCTTTTGTATATGCGTCTAAAGCTTCTTGTATCCTCTTCTCACTCTCATTATCCAGCGCTGATGTTGCTTCATCAAAAAGCAAAAGCGAGGCGTGCTTGTAGATGGCTCTCGCAATGGCGATTCTCTGTCTCTGCCCGCCTGAGAGGTTTGAGCCAAACTCCTCCATTTTTGTGTGCATTCCATCTTCTAGCGACTCTACAAAACTCCACGCGTCAGCTAAAACAAGTGATTCTTTTACTCTTGCTTCATCTACATTTTGTCCATAAGCCACATTTGCGGCTAGAGTGTCTTGAAAAATATAAATTCTCTGCGTTACCAAAGATATATGATGTTTTAGAGAGTCTTGCGTAAACTCTTTTATATTTGTGCCGTTTACCAAAATTTCTCCGCTATGCGGGTCATAAAAACGAAGAAGCATATTTATAAAACTACTTTTACCGCCACCGCTATCTCCGACTAAAGCAATATTCTGCCCCTGCTCCATCTCTACATTTACGCCATCTAGTGCGTAGCCCTCATCATATTTTAACCTTACATCTTTAAAAACAATATGCTTGATATCCTCTTCTAAAATTTTACTGCCGTCTATTATCTTATTGTCTATATCAAGCACCTCAAAAACTCTCATGCTTGCGGCAACGGCATCTTGAATTTTGGAATATATAGAACTTATGCGGCGTATTGGTTGAAAAACAAGTCCTACGGCAGTTATAAAAGCCGTAAACTCACCTACACTCATCCTGCCTTCATAAACTTCTCTTCCGCCTACAAAGATAACCGCTGCAAGTCCCGCCGCTCCTACTATTTCCATCAAAGGCGAGACAATATCGCCGACATAAACAGACTTCATATTGACTTTAAAAAATTGCCAATTTTGAGCACTAAATCGTTGCATCTCAAACTTTCCGGTTGCATTTGCTTTGATGATTTCACTATTGTTAAACACCTCTGTAAGACGGCTAACTACATCTGCATTTTTTTCTTGCGAGCGGTGTGAATATTTTTTGAGTTTTTTCCCGATTTTTAGTATCGGATAAATTGCTAAAGGAAGCAGCACTAGAGAATAAAAAGCCAAAGTCGGATTTAGATAAATAACATAACCCACAAGAGCTATAACACTAAGGCTCTCTCTTAGAAGTTCAGGCAACATATTTGATACAAAGTAGCGAATGCGCTCTATATCGTTTGTCACTCTAGATATTAACTCTCCGCTGCGATTTTGATAAAGATAAGACATATCAAAATTGATGATTTTTTCTAAAAGTATCTCTCGAAATCTTGTTACTATATGCTGTCCTATATAGTTCATAAAAACCGACTGCATATATCTGCCTACCGACTTAAAGAAGTAGATACCCACAAGCCCAAGCGGAATGAGATATAGCATCTCCTCTTTCTTTTGGATAAACATCTCATCCATAAGAGGTTTCATAATGTGAGCGGTTGCCGTTGTAGCACTTACGGTAAAAATCATACCTATAAGCACGAAAAGATACTCTTTTTTATACTCTTTTATATATGGAATATAGCGTTTAAATACTTTTCTCAATAATTTATCCAAAAACTCTTATTTAAAATGAATTTTATCTAAAAAGTGGTGAATAATCTTATTTTCATCCTATTTTATGTAAAATCTGCAATTATAATTAATTGATAGGTTTTGATGAAAAGTAAAAATATAATTGAAATTTGTTTAAATGATGCCCTTGGGGGTTTGGAACTCACGGCTGCGAACTGCTTTGAATACTTTAAAGACAAAACAAACTGCTACGCAGTAGTTGCACCTGATACTAAACTAGACAAGCTCATAAACCATAAAAACAAATTTACTATAAAACGAAATAAAACACTTCCGTTTATACCTGCTTTACAACTAGCAAAAATCATAGACGACAATGATATTGACATAGTCCACTTTCACTTAGGCAAAGATATCATACCTGTAGTTTTAGCAAAACTCTTTAGCAAAAAAAAGCCTAAGATAGTTCATTCAAGACATATGAATATGACAAGATTTAAAAACGACATTTACCATAGATGGCTATATAAAAATATAGATATGCTACATGCAGTTTCACGACAAGTAAAAGAGCAACTAGAAAAATATATCCCAAGCAGCATAAGACCGCCTGTTGAAGTTATTTATCTTGGTACTAAAGAGAGTGTCATTGATGAAAATAAAGTTGAAATTCTAAAATCAAAATATGGCCTAGAGCATGAGTTTGTTATCGGAATGGTTGGAAGAATTGAGGATGAGAAAGGGCAATACCTTCTCATAGAAGCCATAGCCAAATTAAACAATCCAAATATTAAAGCGCTTATTATCGGAAGCCCGACTCATGAAGAGTATATGAAAACGCTTCAAGATATGGTTAAATCGTTACACATTGAAGATAAGATAATATTTACAGGATTTACAAAAGATGTAAATGAGCATATGAAACTTTGTGATGCTACGGTTTTAGCAACAAAAAAAGAGACTTTCGGACTTGTAGTCGTCGAATCTATGAGAAATAAGGTATGCCCTATCGCTACAAACAACGGCGGTCCGATAGAAATCATTGATGAGGGAGAGAGCGGGCTTTTATTTGATAGGACTGCCAAAGATTTAGCAGAAAAAATAGACTATCTCTACAACAACCCTGATAAAAAAACATCTATGGCAAATGCCGGTTACGAGAGAGCAAAAAAAGATTTTGATTATGACTTACAAATGCAAAAACTCTACGATACAGTACAAAGCCTATAAATGAAAATATGCATAGTAAAACTCTCGGCAATGGGTGACATTATTCATGCAATGGTAGCATTACAGTTTATAAAAAAAGCTCTCCCCTTTTCACAAATAGACTGGGTAGTCGAGAGTGCATTTGTCGATATTTTAAAAAACAATCCTCATATAGATAATATTTTACCTATAAATTTAAAGTCTGTAAAAAAGAAAAAAAGCGAGATTTTCAATCAATATAAAATATTAAAAAGCTACTCAAAAAACAACTATGATGTAGTCATAGATGCACAAGGACTTTTAAAGTCGGCAATCGTAGCTAGAATTATAGGCGCAAAAGTGATTGCAGGTTTTGACAAAGAGTCTATTCGTGAGGGCATCGCATCCTTTTTTTATAATAAAAAAGTCAATATAGCTTATGATGCAAACACGATTGATAGAAATGCAACCGTCATCTGTGAGTCGCTTGGCATAAAGGTATCAAGCAATGATATTTTGCAAAAAGAGAAATTTTTGTTTTCATCTTCATTCGTAGAGAATCTGTCGGAAATTTTCAATCTTTTTGTCATAGGCTCCACTTGGGAGAGCAGAAACTACCCAAAAGAGAAGTTTGTAGAGATTGCTAAGGCATTAAAAATAGAGACTTACATAGTTTGGGGAAGTGAAGAAGAACATAAAAAAGCTCTTTGGATGCAAGAGCAATCAGAGTTTTTGAAACTACTCCCGCGCTGTTCGCTGGATGAGTTAAAATATGTTATCTCAAAATGTGCCTTGCTTATAGGAAATGACACGGGACCTACACATATGGCGTGGGGTTTAAATGTACCATCCATCACCATTTTTGGACCAACACCGACAAATCGTGTCTATGTAACACCTATAAACAAGATTGTAAAATCAAAAAGTGCAGTTAATCACTACAAGCTTAACAAAAACGATTTCTCTATAAGAGAGATAGAAGCAGATGAAATCATAAAAATAGCAAAGGAACTTTTACATTGAACTTACTTATACTTGCTTCAACAGACACAACCTATAATAGCGTAAGACCCGAAGCCGAAATATATGTTTCTCTCTCAAAAATCGGATACAACATAACTATCATGACTGAAGAAAAAAGTGCTTACTCTAAGAGATTTAAAGAGCATGGCATAAATATAATAGATACAAAATATAGCAAAAAAATAGACTTAAAAATTATTGCAACTATAAGAAAAACTGTAAAAGAAAAAAATATAGATTTTATCTATGCAACAAACTCAAGAGCAATATCAAACGCCACTATTGCCTCTTTTGGATTGCCCTCAAAACTCATAATATATCGTGGAACGACGGGCGGGCTATACAGACATGACCCAAGCTCATATTTAAACGCATTAAATCCTAGAGTTGATGGTGTAATCTGCGTATCCGATGCTGTAACAAAACATGTAAAAAAACAAGTGTTTAGCAGCTCAAAAAAAATAGTCACTATCTATAAAGGGCATGATGTAAGCTGGTACGATCAGCCTGAGGCAAATTTGGAAGAGTTTGGCACAAATAAAAATAATTTCAATGTTGCATTTGTCGCAAATGTACGACCGCACAAAGGGCTTATATATGTTTTAAAAGCTGCATATGAGCTCTCTGATATCAAAGATTTACACATCTTACTCATAGGCGATAAAATAGACAAAGAACCTTATATATCTGAGACAAAAAAGAGTGGAATGCAGGAGAGAATACATATAACCGGTTATCGCAATGATGTTACAAGCATTATATCCGCCTGTGATGTTTTAGTTCATGCTTCAATTAGAAAAGAAGGGCTGCCTCGCGTAATCTTAGAGTCGTTGGCTTCAAAAACACCCGTTATCGCATCGGCAAACGAAAGCAGCCTAGAGATTATTGAAGATGGAGTAAACGGCTTTATAGTTCCCATCAAAGATGCTAGCGCCATTGCTAAAAAAATAAGGGATTTATATAACTCGCCAACTACTTTAGAAAACTTAACGAACCATGCACAAGATACTATAAAAAACAAACTATCCCACACTCAAACCGCTACAAAGTTTGATGAATACTTTAAATCATTTAAAAAGATATCTTAGAACGCCTTTTATAAACTTTGGATGATGCCAAGAGTGCGGCATTGCTTTTAACATATATTTTTTTGCCAAATCTTTTTTATTTGCTTTTACCAGCTGTATAAAAGAGTAAAGATAGTGCCTATTGATGGCTTTTTTGTACATAGGCTCATCTGCGTAGTCGTTTAAAATTTTTTCCATCTCTTCTATCATAAATTCCGAATTTTTACTCATATTGCTATCGTGGTCTCTATAATAAACAAGATCCTCGTCTAAGTATAAAATTTTATATTTTTTACTTATCTTTAGCCACATTGGATGATCTTCTATTTTATACTTTGACTCATATCCACCAACTTCTTCTAAGACACTTTTTTTTATCATAACCGTTGGAGCACTGATAAAATTTCTAAATAAAAGGTCATTAAATATATACCCTGATTTATTGTATTTAGTCGTTACTCTGCCTAAAATATTTGAGTTATTATCAACCCTT
>JAUPKZ010000038.1 GCA_030837195.1 Campylobacterota bacterium | reverse complement strand
TCCTTAAAGGTTGGGATTTTTAAAATAGTAACATAAGAACTCTTAAAATTATCTTGCCAGAAAGATATATTTTTTGGTATAATGTCATTATGAAGAAAAACAGAGTAAATAATATATTGGTAACAAATTTTTACGACAAAGTTGCATCAGGCGAGCTTCCTGAAGTTTTTATGATGACTTTTCCGATTGCGCTTATCCAAAAAACCATATTTACGCATGCAGAGATTTTTTTAAAAGAGAAGTTTGACCTCTTAAACTCAGAAGTCGATGTACTTGCTTCTCTTTATACGCATAACAGAGTTCTCTCTCCGACACAACTATATGATTTGACTATTTTTTCATCAGGCGGAATGACAAAAGTTTTAAAACGCCTTCAAGATAGAGGGTTTATCTATAGAAAAGAGGATTTAAACGACAAAAGATGTATGTTAGTCTGCCTTAGCCAAGAGGGAGAAGAGATTGTCAAAAAATCACTTTATGAGATCTCAAAAGAGTGTCACAAATACTTTGAGGCTTTAAGCAAAGAAGAAAAAGAGCTTTTTTCCTCTCTTTTGAAAAAAATATTAATAAATATCAATAAAATAGAGTAGTCTTTTATGATAAATGAGCTGATTTTAAACTATATAATTCTTTTTATTTTACTTGAGCTATTTGAGATATCTTGGCAGAAAGCACCGAGCATTATGGGTATGCTGCTTCGTATGCATAAATACTATGCAAAAAACATATTTTTGTTTTTGATAATGCAGCCTACATTTTATTTTGCAGTCGGGTTTGCAATGTTAAGCGGTTATGATACATATGCGCTTATGCTTCTTTTTTTTAAAACAGTCGATATTGCAAGCAAAATACTCTTGTTAGAGCAGGTTTTTATAAAGCGAAAGCTATCTTATGATATGAGTCTTATACTCTTAGCACCTATAAACGGCTTTTTGCCATATCTGGGTCTTGTTTTTTACCCTATTCTTATATACCTAGCTCTCTAAGTCCAAATAACTGCTTTTAAACTGTGATTTTTTAGCTAAAATTTTTACATTTTGAGATATATCTTCCGCAACCGACACATTATGTCTATCTATCTTTTCAAGCGATTCGTCAAGCTTATCTATGACTCTCTGAGCCATATAGTGCATCTCATTTTTTATGCTATGCTCCTCTTTGGCTTTTGTCTCTTCAAAATCTTTTACTATAAGACTAAGCTGCGCCTGCGCTTTTACATACTCAGACTTTATCGTTTCTATATCTTCAAGCAATTCTCTTATATTTGCGCCCATATCTTGTAAATCGCCGCTTTGTTTTTCCAGTTCATTCATCTTTTTAGATGAAAGCACCATTTGCCGCATAATAAGTTCACTGTTCTCTTTTATGTTAGAGAGTCTATTTTCGCTCTCATAAAGCGTTGTGTCTATATTTTGGGTATGAGAAGCCACAAGACGCATCTGTTTTTCAAAAGAGTTTGTAACATTTACCAGCTCTTTTGTTGTATGATTTACAATCGTATTTGCTATATTTTGAGAAATTTTGCTTATGTTGTGCATACTCTCTTTGATGGCTTCTATCTCTTCTTTTAACTCAATTTTGCTCTCAAGAGCCTTTTGAATGGTTAGTTTTACCTTGTTGAAATGGTCTTGCTCTTCAATCCTTAGCATATCTATATGCTTATGTACGACATCATCAAGTGAGGGCAGCTGCACTTCCGTAAAGTTTTTAAAAGCAGAGGTTACATCCTTGTGCCACTTATCTACAAGTTCAAATTTATCTAAAATCTTTGTCTGATTTGCTTGTATGGCGTCAAGTATTTTTATATCTTGTTTAAATCTCTCTCGCGATTCTTCTTGAGCTATTTTGTCGATTCCTTGAGATAAAAGCATCTTTTTTTCAAGTTCTAAAGCAAACTCTTTTAGCTCTTTTATCTGTTTAACAAGTTCTGCACTAAACTCATTTTGCATTTTTGAGAGCTCATTTTGCTGTGTTTGATGAAAAATATTTATCATTATATATAAAAGAATGGAGATAAGAAGCGGGATAAGGCTCTCTTTAAAAACTAGCACGAAATCGGCATCTTGAGGTTGCAATATAAAATGAATGACTCCTCCGATAATGCCTATTCCAAGCATTAGGGGAGCATAATTTATCTTATTTGGCTGTTTTAAAATAGAGATTTGTCTTAAAAAAAGCAGTGCCATCAAAAGTAGTGCAAGTAGCAGCTCAACACTCATAGCGCATCCTTAAAATTTAATCATAAAACATTCTATCATAAAATTTTATAAAACTATATCCAAAATATCGGATGGTTTTTTGGCAACCGCAGGTATGGGGGCATCTGCAGAAAATCCCCAAGTAGCAAAAATTGGTTCTATTCCTGCCCTTTTAGCACTAAGTACATCTTTTGAGTTATCTCCGACCATCCACGCTTTGTGAAGGTTTTTATCAAATCCGTAATGTTCTAAAATCATATTAAGCATCTGCGGATTTGGTTTTGACTCTTCAACCATATCTGCTCCTACGATAATGTCAAATAGATGTTTAACCTCGAGATGTTCAAGCATTCTAAGTGCAAATTGTGTCGGTGCATTTGTGGCTACGGATATTTTAACATCGGCTTTGCGAAGATGTTCTAACATACTTGACACACCGCTGTAAAGATATACATTTTTTATACACTGTTCATGATAGTGTGCTTCAAAAAGTTCTTTATCCATCTGCATATAAACATCTGTTTCATAAAAGAGCTTTGATAGATTTCTGTTGTGCATATTTATGGCTTCAACTACAAACTCTTCACTAAGGGGCAAAAGGGAGTAGTTTATCTCTCTGACATAGTTTATAGATACTGTGATATCCTTTTTGGAGTCTATCAAAGTACCGTCCATATCGAAGATAACAACACGCATAAACCCTACTTCATCTTCTCATATAGTTCATAAAGTGCTTCAACAAAATAGTCGCTGTTGTTTGGACATTTGCAAACTATATACTCTTCAATATGAAGTGTATGTGCAACCTCTTTATACTCAATTGAGAGTTCAAAATCGGTTTCTGAGTTGTCAATAGTAAAGGCAATAGGAAAAATCACTACTTTTTTGTAGCTAAGTTCATGAAGTTTGTCTTCAAGAGATGGTTTTAGCCACTCCATCGGTCCGACTTTTGACTGGTATGCAAGATGGATTTTATGAAAATTCATACCCTCTTGTTTTAACATATCTTTTAATATCTCTATATGTTTAGTTATATGTTTTTCGTAAACATCGCCTTTTTCAATAACTTTTACGGGAAGTCCGTGAGCTGAGAAAATAAGGTCAAACTCTTTGCATTCATCTAGAGTTATCTGCTCTTTGATGCGTTCTAAAATAGCTTTATTATACGACTCATTTTGGAAAAAGTGCTTTATCTCGACAAGTATGGCATCTCCGCCCATCATGTGATACTGCTCTTCAAACTCTTCAAGTGAGGATTTGGTAGTAGTTGTTGAGTACTGAGGGTATAGCGGTATAAGATATATCTTCTCAACCTCTTCTTTGTTAAGCTTCTCTATAACCTCTTTTGAAAAAGGGGGAGTATAACGCATAGCAAAATCGACTACTACATCATCTCCCACCCTCTCTTGAAGCTTATAAACTAAGTTTTTAGTATGTCCGACAAGAGGAGATTTGCCGCCGATTTGTTTATAAACCTCTTGCGCTTTCTCCGTTCTGCTAAAAGTTATCATCTTTGCTATAAAACTTCGCAGAAGCGAACTATTTAGCGTTATGATATTTTTATCGTTAAACATATTTGTCAAAAAAACTTCAACCTCTTCAAGGTTGTTCGGGCCGCCCATATTTAGTAAAACTATCGCCTCTTTTGCCATAAGCTACTCCTTTGTAGTCATTTGACTTACTCTATACATTATTTGTTGCAATGGAAGCATATCTTCATATATCTTATAAAGCGTATCTATAAGCAAATCTCCATCTTCTATGATACGGGGCTCTAAAATTTTATATGTAGCCATACCCTTGTGCAAACTTAATTCCACACTTTGCATATCTGCACTGAAACCTTTTGGATACTTTTTGTACTCCCTGCCCATCGTAATATAACCTAAGGAGTTCAGCTTTTCCAAAACGCCGCCAAGAGAGGCTCTTCTTTTGTCATCTCTTACATACTCACGGTAAGCATCAAGCATCGGCTTATTAAACCATCTAACACCGACTGCTACAAAAAGTTCATCCGGAGAAAAGTGCATATAAAATGAGGATTTTTGCAGTCTGCATCCGCTCCAGCCGCCCTGAGGAAAAATAACACCGATTTTGGACTTTAGCGGCTCTTTGTTTTCGCCCATTCGTCTGACATCTCTGTACATCTTAAAGAGAGATTTGTTCATTTTTGGCTCAAAACTAACCGTAGGCTCTAACGCCAAAAGATGCTCCCCCATCTCCACCACAAAGGCTTTTGAGGGGTTTAGAATGGTTTTTTCATACTCATCTCTATGCGCCTCAAACCACTCTTTATTGTTGTTTTTGCGAATATCTTTTAAAAAATCTATAGCACCTCTAAAGCCTGTGAACTCCACTTTTAACCTTTTTATCTATATCTATTTTCAAATTTTTCTAAAAATAGTAAAACTTTTGTATGTTTTATATTTTCTTGCTTAAATATTTCAATAACATTCTTCATCTCTAGTTTAAGCTCTACCGTTACTTGAAACAAATCACTCTCATACTCATTTAATTTATTTGTTACAACATCCCAAACTATATCCTCGTCTATACCAAAATAACCATGATTTATTTGATTTCTAAAATCTACAATTCTTCTATACTTTTTGTCATTCAAAATATTATTTTGGAGTAGGCTTTTTGTAGCTTCACCTATAACTTCTAATTCTCGTATTGTTGCATCCCAGCTTAACTCATCACATAACAAATCGTTACCGTTACTAAATTTTAAAGTGTATCTTTTTATTTTATCTATAGCTATAAAAATATCTAGTATGTATAATTCAACTCCTCGATCAGACATAAACAACATCCTTTTGCATCTCTTGTGCGATAAAGCCTCTTATATTTTTTTCCAATCCTAAATCAACTTTTTTTTCGAATGTAGCCTCAAGATAATCTTTTAAATCATAATAAACATCAAAGTTAGAGGGCATTTTTACAATGATATCTATATCACTATTTTCATTCGCTTCATCTCTTGCATAAGAGCCAAAAAGCCCTATCTTTTCAATAGAGTATTTTTGTACTAACTCTTGTTTGTGTTTTTTTAAAAATTCTAAAATTATCTCTTTATTTAGCTTCATTTGAATCTCCTACGCCAATTTTCTATTTCTAAATGCTATTGCTATGAGCAAAAAGATAACTGTATAAGTTATGGGTACAAAGTCAGGTACGGGAACAGGGTCTCCTTTTGCATAGGAGTGCATACCGGCTAGGTAGTAGTTTACTCCAAAGTATGTCATAAGCACAGATGTATAAGAGAGCAGTGCAATAACCGCAAAATTAAACTCGCTATATAAAGCCTTTATAAATCTTACATGCACCACTACCGCATAAACTAAGATAGTTACAAGCGCCCAAGTCTCTTTTGGATCCCATCCCCAGTATCTACCCCAGCTCTCATTTGCCCAAACACCGCCTATGAAGTTTCCAAGCGTTAAAAATGCCAAACCAATCATCAAGCTCATTTCGTTAATAGCATTAAGCTCTTTGATAGAACGCGGGATTTGACCCTCATTATCACGACCTTTGAGTGCGAAAAGAAGAATAACGATAAATCCAAGAAGCGCTCCAAGCCCTAAAAACCCGTAACTTGCCGTAATAATAGCAACATGCAGGCTAAGCCAATAAGAGTTAAGTACGGGAACAAGGTTTGTTACCTGCGGGTTCATCCAGTTAAGATGCGCTACAAATAGTATAAGTCCCGTAAGTATTGCGGTTGAAGCAAGCGTAATAGGAGAGTGTTTTGCAAAAATAAATCCTGCCAAAATCGTTGCCCAGCTTATATATATCATAGATTCGTACCCGTCCGACCAAGGAGCATGACCTGCGACATACCATCTAAGCCCAAGCCCGAATGTATGCGCTATAAATAAAGCTCCAAGTAAAACCAGTGAAAATTTTGCCACTAAACTTATATTTAGTTTTGGTTTTAGTATCTTTATGAAGCTTGCTATTAGAAGCACGAAACCTATGACAAAGTAAAGCGGATAGCTTCTCTCAAAAATATTTGCATAATTATATAAAACCTCTGCCTTTATGCGTGATTCTGGCGGTAAAACAGAAGCACCGAACTCCTTTTGATAAGCAAAAATTTTCTCTATCGCACCATTTGCCGCTGCCCAATTGCCACCATTCATAGCCGTATCAAGCGACATAAAATACTCATAAGCCGTATCTCTAATTTTTAAAGCTTCACCCTCAGGAAATGTCTGAAGAGCATCGACCGTAGGGTACCATTTATTTTCGGCATCGTTTTGCTTTGGCCAAATTTTTATAAGCGCTCCGCTGTAAACCGCATATGCTATATTTATCCTCTCATCAATCTCCAAAACCGCTTTGTCAAACAGGTCTCTGTTTTTTGGCTCTTTTCTATTTGCGCTATCGACCTGTTCAGCTAGTTTATACCCTTCTAAGTTTTTCGGCTCTATAAAAAACTGTGAAAAAGAGGCGTATGCGGCATCAGATTTTGCACCTATGAGCTTGTTAATCTCTTCATTTTTTGTTCTAATGATTTTGAGCTCTCTGTAAGCATCGGGTCTTATCATCATTCCTAAAACAACTTGATTTGCATTTATGCTTTCTTTGCCGATTTTAAGAGCCGAGCTTTTATATATTTTTGCCAAAATTTCATTATTTAGCGTATCTAGCGGCTTCATCCTTCCTGCGCTGTCTTGCGTGATAAGCTCTCCAAAGCGCTTTGCATGCTCTTTATCTACGGAAAGTACGGCTTTTATAGCAGGGTCTAAATCTTCTGCTTTTACCAAAGTAGGCGATATGGCAAACAAAAGTCCCAATACAACTAAAGCCGATAAGCTTTTTTCCTCTGCAGCTTTTTTTGCTCTTGCCGAGAGCTGTGCAAATCTATTTTCCTTTGAGAACAGTGACCAAAACATCCCCAAACCTAAAAGGAAATAACCTATATAAGATGGAAGAGTCCCTGGGTCATTGTTTACAGACAATACAGTTCCTTTTTCATCTTCATCGTAAGAAGACTGGAAAAATCTATAGCCGCGGTGTTCAAGGATGTTGTTCATATAGATTCTATATGGCATTTGTATATTTTTTTCTTCATCTATGAGTTCAACCTCGCTTGCATAAGAAGCAGGCGACATAGACCCAGGGTATCTATCGAGCTGAAAATCAAGCAATTTCACGCCAAAGGGAAGCGTCAATACTTTAGCACCGTATGATATATGCACATCTACGCCATCTACCATAACATGATGCTCTTTTGCCAATCTTCCTGCCTGCCCTATCACTGTTACCTGTTCTGAAGCATTACCTACTTTTACATTGAAAACAAGTGCATCTCTTTGCGGACTCATCGGAGAGGCTTCAGGATTTGAGGCAAGTTTTGTAGTTGCATGCTTATAATGAGTTTTAAGCACAAAATTACTTCCGTATGCCGAATGAAGTGTTCTTGCGGCGAAAGCACTTTTTTGGCTAGGCTCTATGCGACCCTCTTCTTTTGTGTCCATATTTAATGTGCCGATGGCTTCTTCATGTTTCATATAGAGTTCATTATTGTCGGTAAAAATAGAGATAGTAGGTCTTAAAAACATCTTTTTTGAGTCAAAATCGATAGCTATATTTTCATTTTCATAAAACTCGCCCCTGCGAAGTTTTATAGGTCTGCTTGACTCATTTTCCGTAACCATCATATCTAAAACTTCAATACCGCCTTCATTGCCTTCAATATACTGTTCCATTGCATCTGGAATATAACTAGATAGCTCTACCTCAACTTTTTTGCCCTCTATGTTAAGCGATGAAGATAGTTTGTTTTCTCTTTTTTTTGAGAGATATACTGCCTCTTGGCTACTAACTTCTTTATCACCAGCTTTTGCGCTTACGCTAAAGTATGTATCGGAGCTTAACATAGTTGTTGCAACATCGCCTTCTCTAATGCGCATAGTTCCTTCATACCCTATATAGCGTGTCATAGCAGCACCTAGAACTATGATCAAAAAAGAGAGATGGAAGATAAAAATAGGGGCTTTTTTTACGCTAAACATCTTAAACTTGAAAATATTTATAATTAGGTTTACGGTCAATATTGCCATAAGCGCTTCAAACCATCGCGCATTATAGACATCTGCCTTGGCAGTCATTGTTCCATAGTCATTCTCTAGAAATGTAGCATATCCGATGGCAGCTGCAAAAATAAGCATCAAAACTGCCATTGTCTTCATAGAGCCTAAAAGTGAGAAAATTTGTTTCATCTGTATCTATCCCTTAAGTAAAAAGGGCATTTTATTGAAAATAAACTAACAGAAATTAAAGAGTGCTTCTAACTTACTCCGCAAGTTTAAATATAATCTTAAAATCACCGTTCTCAAGCTCTTTTGCTTCATGCTCGATAGTAAGAGGGATCCTGCTGTAAAGCGGGAACGGCTCATGAAAAAAGTAGCCCACAAGTCTGTCGTTTTTGCTTTTTAGAAGCGACAATCCCGCAAGCGTATTGACCATTGGCTCGGGCGGCTGACATCCTATGGCGTTGTACTCGTAAAAAGTTAAGCCGTTTTCTTCATATTTATAAAAATCAAGTGTCGTTCTTGGCACTTCTATGCGCTCTTTCATATTTAAAACCTTTTTTGGTGCAATTTTACCATTTTGCAAATAAAAAAAATTGATTTATATCGCCAATCTTATCTCAAAACATTTTCTTTGCGTATGCAAAAGTTCGACATCACCCCCGTGAGCCTCGGCAATCTGTCTTGAGAGCACAAGCCCAAGCCCGTTACCTTTTACTTTTGTGCTTTTAAATGCTTCAAAAAGCTCTTTTGGGTTTTCTATGGCTATACCGTCGTCATAAACATAAAACTTATGAAAAAAAGCATCTCTATCGTGGGTTATTTCAATAATTCCATCATCATTTTCGCTCAATTCAATAGCATCTATTGCATTTGTCAAGAAGTTTGAAAAAAGCATCTCTAAGAGGTCTTTATCTGCTCTTAGTTCAAAATTTTGTTCAGGAAATTTAAATATTATATTTTTAGTATAACCATAGTAGCCTATGGCAGCGTGTAAGGATTCTTGAAGCTCACTCCACATAAATGCCGTTTTGTTTGCTTTTACGCCTTTGCTAAACATCAAAGTTGCTTTAACTATACGCTCAATCCTGCAAACTGCTTTTTGTATCTCTTCAACGATGGGTACATTTTCGGCAATAACTCTTTTTTTGAGGGTTGAACTAAGAAGCGAAATAGAGCCTATGGGGTTTCGTATCTCATGAGAGAGGTGTGCAGCCATCTGTCCCATAGTTGCGAGATTTTCTTTCCGTTTTTGCTCCGTGATGTCCGTTGCGCTAAACATCATTTTATCTTTGTAAGTAGAATTTTTTATAAGATAAGATTTTGACTCAAACTCTACTTCATAGTCTTCATTTCTTAACTCCAAAAGTTCTATAATTGCTCCAAGCGATTTTGCCTGTGAATTTTGCAAAAATACCCCACCATCATGATTTAGTATCCATATAGCAGTGGGTAAAAACTCTACTATCTCTTCAACGGTTCCTTGCAGATGTTCATAAGATGCTTTTAGTTCGCTAAATTCTCTCTCGACTTTGTATGTTTGCTCGATTAAGAGTGATAGTTCCTCTTGTGTTATACCGCTCATGTATGCGTAAATCCTAAAATAATCTTATAAAGGCTATATGCGTCATTACTTCCGCAAACCTCACGAATAGAGTGCATAGCATAAGTAGGCAGTCCTATATCGAGGGTGTCTATACCTATTTTAGCAGAGATGATGGGTCCTATGGTAGAGCCGCATCCCATATCACTTCTAGCTACAAAACTCTGATAACTCTCACCGATGCCTGAAGCTACATTCATAAATCTTGATACGGTTTTTGAGTTTGAAGCGTACCTTTGGTTTGAGTTTGTTTTTATCACAACGCCTTTGTTTATATGCGGTGCATGGTTTAAATCATGTTTAGATGGAAAATTCGGGTGGATTGCATGGGCATTGTCCATAGATATCATCATAGAGGTTCTAGCCATCTGTACAAACTCCTCATAATCTTTAAATACCCTATGCAGAGTGTTTTCTAAAAAACTACCCTCCGCTCCTACAACGCTTGAGCTTCCTATCTCTTCGTGGTCACTTGCAAAAAAGAGCATAGGTTTGTCATCTACGCTACACATACTAAGAAGCCCTACATAGCAGCTAAGAAGATTATCCAGCCTTGCACTTGCTATAAAATCGTTATTTACCCCGATGAAAGATGAACTTTGCGTATCATACAAACTTAGTTCGTTTGCATAAACTTCTACTACATCATCAATACCGTTTTTTTGAAGCTCGGCTCTTAAAAACTCTTCTAGGTTAAAATCACTATTTGAGCTTATGATAGGCAAAATGTCGGTTTGAGGGTTTATGGTTTTATCTTTATTTGCTTTATCGTCAAGATGGATAGCTAAAGAGGGAATGATAGAAATAGGGTTTTTAACATCTATAAGTGCGTCTTTGATGATATTTTGCGAGTTAAGATATGTTATGCGTCCGGCTAATGAGAGATCTCTATCAAACCAAGTCGTATATAGCAGCCCCCCATAAGGTTCAACCGATAGCTTCATGACACCGTGTTCTTTTATAACGGGATTTGGCTTTAGCTTTAGGTTGGGCGAATCTGTATGAGAACCTAACATAATATAGTGTTTATGCCCTATATAGTTAAATGCTATGACAGAAGAATCACCCCTTGTAACAAAGTACTTTTTACCGCTTACAAGATCCCAACTCTGCTCCTCATAAAGTCTTACAAATCCTGCATTTTCAAGCATCATAGCCATATTTTTAGTTGCATGAAAAGGTGTCGGCGAAGCATCCAAAAACCCTAATAACCCCTCGTTAAAATTTTCTTTATTCATCTTTATTCTCCTATTTCCCAGTGTCCTTTTCTGGAACTACCGATTCTTATAATTTTTTTTTCATCTTTTAGTTTAACAAACTGTTTTTCTATAGCCCTTGATGTCAAGCCAAGTATTTGAGCTATCTGTGATATAGTTACTTTAGGATTTTGCTTGATTAGTTCTAAAATTTTATCTTCTGTATTTACCGAACTTTTTACCGAATATTTTACCGAACTTTCGATACTTTTTAAAATCACTTCCAACATAAACTCTATAAACGGCGTACTCTCTCCCAAGCTTCCAGACTCTTCTAAAGCTTCATAATATCTCTCTTGATAATCTCTTATGATACTTTCTGTAGGTATTGCTATAAAAACTTTTTTCCAACTATACAAAATCACACTTTGCCAAAGTCGTCCTATGCGCCCGTTACCGTCACTAAAAGGATGTATAAATTCAAATTCATAGTGAAAAATAGAGCTTTTTATCAGAGGATGTTCATCCGTTATCTTAAGCCAGTCAAACAAATCACTCATAAGTTTATTTACCATATCACACGGAGGAGCTACATGTGTTACGCCGCTTTTACCGCCGACGCCTACATTGATCGTTCTAAAATTTCCCGCAGTCTTTAGCATACCGCTCATGAGAATTTTATGAGCCCTTAAAAGGTCTTTTATATTTTTATAATTATAGTTTTCAAACTCTTTATATGCTTCTATTGCACCCTGAGCTTCTGTAATCTCTTGAAATGTACCTAAAACTCTTTTGCCTTCTAAAATAGCCGTTATTTTCTCTTCACCAAGAAAGTTGCCCTCTATCTCCAATGTTCCTGCCAAGGTTTTTATACGGTTTATTTTTCTAAGTTTTGGAGATAATATCTCTTTTTCACTATGCTCTATTTTAGTCATCTCTTCACTAATTTTAGAGATGATATTTACTATCTTTGTCGTAATAGTATATGGCGGTTTATAGTTACTCATTTTATAACCTTTGGAAGCTTTTTTGGTGCTTTTATACGCAACTGTTTATGAATATTCTCTTGACCGTAAACAACCTCTATGGCAGAAGCACTCACGCCAAACTCTTTTGCTAAAAATGATACCATATAGTCCGTTGCTTTGCCTCCCTCCGGTTGAGCTTTTACACTTACTTTTAGTTGATTGCCTTTTGGTTTTAGTATGACATCTTGTTTTGCACTAGGCGTACCTAATATATTTAACACCAAAACATCTCCCTGCCACTCGTAAAACAGATGTTCTAAATCTCTTGCTTTCATTAAAAAAACAACCAAACCAAAAGTGCTATGCCGATGGCAAGATTTAAGTAGCTCATCCCCTCTTCAAAAAGCATAATCAATAACTCATAGTATTTTTCTTCTAAAAAACCTTGTGCATTTACCATCTCATTTTGCGCATAACTTGTTATATCAACAGCCCAAATATATGCAATAATCTCAGGAACGATAAAAAAGAGTACAACTCCGCTTATCCCCCAAAAGTTTTTCTGGGGCTTCATAGATGCAAGCGCTTGTTTTGTTTGCGGATGTTGCGCTATGGCTTTTGCTTTTAGTTTTAGTTTTTGTTTCATTAAAAATCTTTTTCTGTTATTTATTTTTATTTAAAAAATCAGATATAAAACCATTTTGCTCTAAAACTTTCATAACACCTCTCAAGAGATAGTTGTTTACAAATTTTAAAGTATAAATTCTCCCGTTTGGCGTTGTTGGCATAATGATATTTTTATCTTTTAATTTACCCATTATTTTTGATTTTTCCTTTGAGTTATCTATACCCAAAAAACTTAACTCTTCTGCTTTCATACTCAAATCTTCTTTGTTGATAAGATATTGTAAAATCTTAAACTCTTGTGTGGTTATATTTTCTCTCTCTAGGACAAATTTCAAAGTCGGCAAAAGTATTTTTGACTTTACATAATTTATATCCAGCAATGAGTCTATTTTTTCTATCTCATTTTTAAGCCCCAAAAGAAAATATTCACACCACTCTAAAATATCATTATCACTTAAACTATCCGCACGAGACAACATATTATAGTACTTATCTCTATTAGTATAAAAAACAGATGATGGATTGATAATACGACCGTTTTTTACTTTAAAACCAAGCTTTATCAAAAAAGCATAGTTAAGAAGTCTTCCCATTCTTCCATTGCCGTTATCAAAAGGGTGGATGTATTCAAACCGATGATGAGCAACTGCAACCATCAAAAGTTGATACTGCTCTTTATGAGGCAAATTGATAAATTCTACAAATTTATCAAAATAATTTTGTAAAACAAGAGGTGATGGCGGAATATGCCCTGAGCTTTTGATACTTACGGAGTGACGCCGCAAATCCCCTGGATAAAGTGAGCCTTCACCGTTTGGCGGCGGAGTCAAATCTTTTGTTAATATCTTATGAACTTGAGATATAAAAGCTCTGTTAAATACAGTAGCTTCATCAGTATTTTCTTCAATAAATTCTATAGCTCTATTAAGATTTTTTATCTCGTCATTCGATTCATCTTTTTTATCCTGATTTTCGATTATCTTTTCTACATACTCCGCAAGTGTAGTATTATTGCCCTCAATCCTTGCACTTCCCAGTGTTTCTAAAATATGGAAAATATCTTTTAGCTGAAAAAATATATATGACGGCACTGCTCCTCCAAGCTTTTTGGTTCTTAGTTTTTCTAAGTCCAATATAATATTGGCCAAATCACTTCCCCACGATGGGTCCGGAATTTTAATATTTTCCATATTAGTTCCTTTCTTATATTTTAACTACTTCCATTTTAGCTTTACATTACAACGATTATATCGATATTTATATATATTTCAAATGATGTATTACTTCCATTTCATATTTTATCTTACTTCCAAAAACAAATTTTAAAATTTATATATACCTTACTATCCAACGATATCCACAAACTCGTTCCCATCTAGTACGCTTAAGAGCTTTGTATCTACTCTAATGGCAGAGTCTATAACGACATTTTGAAGTTTAGATATGATAGTGAGCTTTAGCTCTCTGTTACCGGGGTTTTGCCTTACCGTTTTGTACAAATCTTCTAAAACTCTCATATCGTCATTAAGACGAATTGCAAGGCTTATGCAAGGAAGCGGTTTTTCTTCCACAACCACCTCTTTTTTTGTCTTTTGCGTCTCTTTTCTTGCCTCTTTTAGCGTCATAATCTTTTGTACGGTTGTTCTTGTAAAAACATCTGTTTTTATGACCCTTACTTTAAATGCAATAGGCTCTTCAAGATTCATAGCCTCAAGCTCGTCTATCTTGTCACTAAACAGCGTAAACTCAATGTTTCCGTGAAAATCCATAAGATTTACTATGCCAAACTGATTTCCTTTTTTAGATATTTTTTTGGTTATCTCTTCAACTTTTCCTATAAAAATAGCGTATGAACCGTCTTTTATACTCTCCAATTCTGAAGATAGCGTGTACTCAAGCTCGCTTAGTTTTTCTCTGTATTTATCAAGCGGATGACCTGAGACATAAAAACCGAGTGTCTCTTTTTCAAACTCAAGTATCTCTTTTAAATCATATTCACTTGAATTTTGAAGATTTATGGCAACATTAGTTACTTCGACATCATCTCCAAAAAGGCTGCCCAGAGCATTTTTCTTTGCATTGGAGGCATCTTTTGCACATTCAACTATAACTTCTATCTGTTCAAGCAATGCTTTGCGAGAAAAACCAAATCTGTCAAAGCCTCCCGCTTTGATGATAGACTCTATAACTTTTTTATTGACCTTTGAGGGTTCTATACGGTTTACAAACTCTTCCAAGCTCTTAAATGCTCCACCGTCTTTTCTAGTCTCTAGTATGGAGTAAACCGCTGCCTCCCCTACTCCTTTAATTGCGCCCAATCCAAAAAGAATAAAGTTTTTACCATCTTTTTCTATGGCAGAAAACTCAAGCTCCGAGTCGCAAATATCCGGAGCAGATAGTTCTATGCCCATTCTCTTTGCTTCATCTATATATCGCACGACTTTATCAGTATTGTCCTTATCGGATGTAAGAAGCGCTGCCATAAACTCATTTGGGTAGTAACACTTTAACCATGCCGTCTGAAATGTAACCATCGCATAAGCCGCAGAGTGAGACTTGTTAAACCCGTACCCTGCAAACTTCTCTATAAGGTCAAAAAGTCTTGAAGCTTCATTGTAGTCATACCCTTGCTTCTGCGCTCCGCTTGCAAACTCGTCATTATAGACCGACATATCTTTTTTCTTACCCATGGCACGACGGATGATGTCGGAGTAACCAAGAGAAAAACCGCCTATAGTCTGAACTATCTGCATAACCTGCTCTTGATAGACGATGACCCCATAAGTGTTTTTAAGTATAGGCTCCATTGCATCAAATGTATATTCTATAGCTTCTCTGCCATGCTTTCTCTCGATAAAGCTCTCAAGCATCCCAGATTCCATCGGTCCGGGGCGGTAAAGTGCCAAAACCGCTACAAGATCCTCAAAGCTATC
>JAUPKZ010000097.1 GCA_030837195.1 Campylobacterota bacterium | reverse complement strand
CGAAGCTCTTTTGCTTCAGGACCAAAAAGAGCAAATGTTTTAACTATTTCATTGTCTATAAGGTCGCCTTTTATCCAAAGTTTATCTAGTATTGACTCAACGCTTTTAAATTTGGCTTCATCGGCATCTCTGTAAGCCTCTAGCGAGAGCTCGTCTGCTTTTGTTATATCGTTTAGTAAAGAGGAGATAGTCTCCCTTATAGTAGCGATTTTTTCATCATATTTTGTTAACATTTTTATCCTTGATATTTTTATATTTTTTTATAAAACAAAATCAACCGAATTTACCGGTAATGTACTCTTCCGTCAGTTTTTCTTTAGGGGTAACAAATAACTCTTCGGTGCGCCCAAGCTCAACAAGTTCGCCAAGATACATAAATCCGGTATAGTCGCTAACCCTTGCTGCTTGCTGCATATTGTGCGTAACGATAATGATGGACACTCTCTCTCTAAGCGCAACGACAAGCTCTTCTATACCTGCCGTAGATATAGGGTCTAGTGCAGAAGTAGGCTCGTCAAAAAGAAGTACCTCAGGCTCAACGGCAATGGCTCTGGCTATGCAGAGTCTTTGCTGTTGACCGCCTGATAGTCCGTTGGCATCATGCTTTAGTCTATCTTTTACTTCATTCCAAATTGCTGCATCTTGAAGTGCTTTTTGGATTCTGTCTTGAAGTTCCGTTTTGTTTTTTATGCCTTGAAGTCTAAGCCCGTATGCGACATTGTCAAAGATGCTCATAGGAAAAGCTGTCGGTTTTTGAAAAATCATACCTATTTGAGTTCGCAGATGAATAAGATCCTCTTTATGGTCTAAAATATTTCTATTTTCAAAAATAATTTCACCCTTATATTTATTTCCGGGATAGAGATCGTGTATGCGGTTAAAACTTCTAAGAAGTGTTGTTTTCCCACATCCTGATGGTCCTATAAGCGCCGTTACACTGTTTTTTGCGATAGGCATACTTAACTTTTTTATGCTCGGAGCATCTGCTCCTGCGTATGTGAATTCAAACTCTTTTACTTCTAGAGCTTTTTCTTGTGTTACATTAACGATTGTTGCCATTATCTGCCTTTTTTCTTCATTAAAAATAGTTTTCCGATTATGTTTAGACTTAAGATAAACATACTGAGTATAAATGCAGCTGCCCATCCAAGTTTTTGCCAATCTTCATATGGACTTGTTGCGTAATTATACATAGTGACCGTTAAAGATGCCATAGGCTCCATCATATCCGTATTTAAAAAGTTATCGTTAAACGATGTAAATAGAAGCGGTGCAGTCTCTCCTGCAACGCGAGCAATGCCTAGTAGTATGCCGGTTAAAATGCCCGCTTTTGCTCCACGATAAACTACCTGCAAAATAACCTTGTATTTTGGTGCTCCAAGAGCAAAGGCAGCCTCTCTTAGCGTTGATGGTACAAGAGAGAGCATATCGTCGGTTGTGCGAAGTATGATGGGCAGCATAATGATAGTAAGGGCAATAGAGCCTGCCCAGCCGCTAAAATGACCCATTGGCGCGACGACGATAGCATATACGAAAGCACCTATAACTATACTAGGGGCAGACATCATAATATCTGAAATATCGCGGATAATCTCCGCTAGCTTAGATCTTTGCCCATACTCGCTTAAAAAAGTTCCTGCAAGTATTCCAAGCGGCACACCTATGAGTGCAGCTATTCCGACAAGATAGAGTTGCCCTATGAGTGCATGCTTAAGACCGCCTTTTTCATAACCGGGAGGAGTTCCCTCAAGCGTAAAAATATCGGTATTTAGGGCATCGATGCCGTTAGATACCAAAACCCCTAAAATCCATAGTAAAAAACCTATACCGATGACAGCGGAGATGGTAGAAAAAGTCATTGCCACTCTGCTCATTAAGATTCTTTTTTGTGTATGAGTCATCGTCCAATCCTTTTTCTGCGTAAAAAGTAGAATTTTGCCACGGAGATAATGGTAAAACTGATAACCAGAAGAAGAAGCGATAACTCAAAAAGAGCCGAGAAGTAAAGCTCGCTATCTGCTTCGTTAAATTCGTTTGCAAGCGTTACTGGGATTGAAGTTGCAGGCTCGGTTAAGTCGGTAGAAATCCTATGAACATTGCCCATAACGAAAGTAACCGCCATAGTCTCACCTATGGCACGACCTAAGGCGAGGATAAAAGAGCCTATGATACCGGCTTTTGCATAAGGGATGATGATATCTTTTATGACATCCCATTTTGTTCCGCCCAGGGCATATGCAGACTCTTTTAAGATATCCGGAGTCGTATTCATAGAATCTCTGGTAACTGCAGCCATAAACGGTAAAATCATAATGGAGAGGATGATGCCCGCACTTAGCATACTTATGCCCACTCCTCCAAAAATATCGCGAATGATGGGTACGAAGTAAAAAAGCCCCCACATACCATAGACTACCGAAGGAATGGCAGCTAAGAGCTCAATGCTTACTCCCACGGGTGTTTTTAGTTTAGCGTGTGCAATTTCACTTAAAAAAATCGCAACCCCGATGGCAATAGGAACTGAGAGGATCATCGCTAAAAATGTAGATACCACTGAACCGTAAATCGCAGGCAATGCACCGAATTTTTCTAAGTTCGGCGCCCATTTGTCTTCGAGTACGAAGTCAAACCCGAATGCTTTTATAGCGTCCATAGAGTGGTCAATCAAAACAGTAAAAATCCAAGCGACAATCAAGAGTACCAAGAATGCCGTAATTTTTGTCAGATTGGCAAAGAGAGTGTCTATTATCTTACTCAATCGCTTACTCCGTTATATGTAAATTTACGCAATTTTACAAAAATATGATTACAAATAGATTACAATATGAAAAGTAAAACTAAATAAGTGAGTAAAAGAGTGCAAGAGAAGGCTAAAGAGACAAAAAAACAGAAGAGTTCAAAAGAGAAAAAAAAGGAACTCTCATATGAAAAAGAGTTGAAAAAACTGCAAATTGAGCTTTTAAAATACCAGTATCATGTAAAAGAAAAAGGGTTAAAAGTTATTATAATTTTTGAGGGTCGCGATGCCGCAGGAAAAGGCGGAATCATTAAGAGAATTACCGAACATATAAACCCGAGGGGTGCTAGAGTCGTTGCGCTTACAAAACCAAACGACCAAGAGAGGACGCAGTGGTACTTTCAAAGATATGTTGCTCATCTGCCGAGTGCGGGAGAGATAGTTTTGTTTGATAGAAGCTGGTATAACAGAGCTATGGTAGAGCCTGTTATGAAGTTTTGCACGGAAGATGAGTATCAAAAATTTTTAAAAGATGCGCCGACTTTTGAGCAGATGATTTTAGATGAGAATACAAAAATATTTAAATTTTATTTCTCAATAACAAAAGAGGAACAAGCAAGGAGGCTTCAAGCAAGAGAGGACGACCCTCTAAGACAGTATAAACTTTCCGAGATTGATGTGCTTTCTCAAAAATTGTGGGATGAGTACTCTTTGGCAAAGTATAGAATGCTTCGTGCAACCGACACAAAGTATGCTCCATGGACGATTATAAAGAGTGATGATAAGAAAAAAGCAAGAATCAACACGATTAAATATATTTTGAACAATGTCGAATATCCGGATAAAATAGCTCAAGATGAGTTGCTTTTTGATGAAGAGGTAGTTAGAGAAGGACAAAAAGAGGCTTGTGAAATGGAGGAGAGGTTTAAGCAGGCGATTAAATAAAATGTAATCATTTTGTAATATAGCAACTATACAATTTCGCCAAACATAAAACAAGGAAAACAAATGTTAAAGAAATTAGCTTTAGTTGCTTTGGTTGCAAGTGCAGCCGTTACTTCAGTATTTGCTGCCGACAAAATAAACGGAGCAGGAGCGACATTCCCTGCACCGTTATATTATGATTGGGCATTCAACTACAAGAATGAGACAAAAAATAGTGTTAATTACCAGTCAATCGGTTCAGGCGGAGGAATCAAACAGATTTCTAAGAGAGTTGTTGATTTCGGTGCTACGGATGAAGCTCTAAGCACTCCTGCTCTTGCAAAAGACAACCTTTACCAATTCCCTGCAGTTATAGGTTCTATAGTTGTAGCGTTTAATCTTCCGGGTATTCCTGATGAGAAGTTAAAACTTAAAAATAGTGTTGTTGCAGATATCTTTGCAGGAAAAATCACTTCATGGAATGACCCTGCTATCGTTGAAGACAACAAAGACCTTAATCTTCCAAACAAGCCTATAACAACGGTTCACCGCTCAGACGGGTCGGGAACTACTTTTAACTTTACTTACTTCCTGTCAAAAGTTTCTAAAAACTGGGCAGACAGCTACGGTTCTAGCAAGTCTATTGACTGGGCAAACGGTATCGGCGGAAAAGGTAACGAAGGCGTTACAAATATGATCAAGCAGACACCTTACTCTGTAGGCTACATCGAGAGCGCATACAAAGAGAAAAATAACCTAAGTGCTGCCGTGCTTCAAACTCAAAGCGGTAAGTGGGTAACTGCAACTGAAGAAAACTTCAAAGCTGCTGCAAAATATGCTGCATGGACAAAAGAGCAGCACTTTTTCTCTGTTTTAGCTCTTCAACCGGGTGATACATCTTACCCTATCGTTGCTGCAACATATATAGTTCTTCCAAGAGAAGGCGCTGCAACAAACAAAAAAGTAACGGCTTTCTTTGACTATGCGTTTAAAAACGGTGATGAGGCCGCTAAGAAGTTAGGTTACATACCGCTTCCTGAAGATACTAAAAAAATGATTCGCGAGTACTGGGCAGCTAATATTAAGTAAGCCCAAATCTCAAACCAAGTTTTTCTCTCCTATAAAAAATTCTCCCTTTAAGCCCTTGCATTCCCCCTATGGTGCAAGGGCTTTTTTTATTTCTAGCAAATCCTATTTTAGCCGCTTCTAGACATCATTTTTGTAATCTTTTCGTAACCTAAGGATTTTATAATTTTGCCACAATAAAAATAAGGGAAACAAAAATGAAAAAAATCGTTCTTTCAACAATGGCTGCTCTTGCGGTTGCTGCAACCAGCTTAAGCGCTACGCAATT
>JAUPKZ010000037.1 GCA_030837195.1 Campylobacterota bacterium | reverse complement strand
TTTAACAAGTGAAGTTTTCCCAAATCTTCTTGGAGCTTTTATCATCACATGTTGATTGTTTTGTAAATAAGCTTTAAATATTGGAAGATGTTTTTTTCTATCTATAAAATCATTTCCCTTTACTGGGCTTCCTGTTTTAAACATACATATTCCTTATCTATATATTTTATGGAATATTATATCCTGTTTTAAATAAGAGTAGGTTTTAAATAGACAATTTAATCTATATAATTTATGGACTTATAGTATATTTATTATAAAATTTAAATAGTTATATTTTCCAGATGCCAAATTTGCCTTGGGGTAACTATGATGGCATCTACCATATAGTCTATATTGTAAAGTGCGTTTTTTTTGATGTATGCATAAATAGTTTTTGTTAGGCGGGAGAGTTTTGTCGGTGTGATATTTTGGATAGCACTCTCATATTCAAGCGCGCTTTTTACCTCTACGAAATGCACGACTCCATTCTTTTGTGCGATGACATCTATCTCGCCAAAGCGAGAGTAAAAATTTTGCTCTATGATGCTAAAGCCCTTTTCTAAGAGAAATTCACAAGCTCTTGCTTCTGCTTCATCTCCTTTGGCTCTGCTCATTTAAGTATTTACTATCTCAACTTTTACTGATTTAAATGCTGCGGTAAGTATAAGTTCATCACACTCATCGCCAAATAGAGAGTTTACCCTAGATTCTGCATAGTGAAATGTAACAAAGAGAGTTTTTGGCGCTACTTTATCGGTAAATCGTATTTTGAGAGGCTTTGTTTCTCCGTGCTTTGTTCTGAGTATAACTCTCTGTGAGGTAAAATCTTCCCTATCGTTTTCATTGACAAGCAAAACATCTTCATCATATCTATCCACTAAACTGAGTGTCTCTCTTGTCTGCGCAGAGTTGTTGTACATTGCAATTGTTCTGCCCGTTGTTAGATAGTATCCTGTTAAGTTTTTATCAACTATCTCTTTTACCATACCTCTTAGATTGTAGCGGTGATAGTGGAATTCGCCAAGCCCGTCATCCGTTCTAAAGTCAAGTTGATGAAGGATTGGCGTATCTTCCGTATGAACAGGCCACTGAAGTCCTCTTTTTCTATGTTTTTGCAGTCTAACATAAGATGCTCCGCTAAAGCGTCTGTAAGCAACTTCTCTTACTTCATTCCATACCGCTTCGCTGCTTTCATAATTATATGAACCGCCGAGTTTATTATCAAGAAGCTGTATAACCTCCCAGTCATCAGGTAAAGACGACTCGACAAGAGGCTGACTTAAATGTAATCTTCGCATCGCATTTATGTAAACACCCGTCTTTTCATATGCCGATTTTACACCTATAACAATATCTGCTTTTGTTGCGATGTCCGTCATAAAGAGTTCTTGTACCATTAAAAACTCTAAGTTTGTAATTGCTTTATCTATTTTATTTATATTTGTATGAATATGTGTTAAATCTTCACCTATATTTATAACTGCTTTTAGTCTTCCCTCAAGCATCTCATCTACGAGTTGCGGCGTCATAAGCCCTATCTCTTTAGGTGTCTGATAATCGGGTGCGAAGTAAGGCAACATTCCCATATCGCAAGCGCCTTGAACATTGTTTTGTCCTCTTAGCGGCATAAGCCCCGCTCCGCTTTTACCGATATTACCAGTCATAAGAGCTAAATGTGTTATAGCCATAACCGCATAAGAACCATCCGTATGCTCCGTTATGCCAAGACCCCAAAATATCATAGATTTTTTAAGCGCGTACTCTCTGGCAACCTTAGGTATCATTTTGCTGAGATACTCATACCCTTGTATCTGCTCAAAATACTTCGGATTTGCAAACGGGTCGTTTAATATCTTATCTCTAAACTCTCCAAAGCCTTTTGTTCTATCTGCTATAAAATTCTCGTCATATAACTCTTCGCTAATAATTACAAAGGCTAACATATTTAAAACAAGTAAATTTGCCTCATAAGGCATAATTGCTTTATACTTTGCAAGCTTGTGTAGTTTTATCTCTCTTACATCAAAAACGGCAAGGTTGTCGTGCTTTTGAGCCATATCTACTATACGGTTTGCGATGATTGGGTGTGCTTCGGTGGTATTTGAACCAAAAACTATCATAAACTCACAGTTATAGATATCGTTATAGGGGTTTGTAGCCGCGCCTTCACCTATGGTTGTTCTCATTCCCTTAAGCGATGGAGAGTGGCAAACTCTTGCGCAGTTATCTACATGAGGCGATTGAAGTGTATAACGGGTAAACTTTTGAAAAAGATAGACACTCTCGCAAGAAGTTCTAGCTCCACCTATAGAAGCTATGCTTTTTCGTCCATATTTGTTTTTAATCTCTTGTAGTTTCATTGCCGCAGCAGTTGTTGCACTATCTAGCGTTGTTTCGTACCAAATATCATCATACTCTACGAGTGAGCTTTGGATTTGTGTTTTTATGGTAGGGTTTTTATCTAAAAAGCTTCTTTTTATGCGAGGAGTTTGAAGTCTGTTTTTAGAGTCAACAAAATCAAAGCCGTATTTTCCCTTTACGCATAGTTTACCTTGAGAAACAACACCGTCGGGATGAGCCGAAATTTTTAGTATTTTATTATCAGAAACATTTGCGACTATATCACAACCAACACCACAGTATGTACAAACACTATCTATTGTTTTGCTATTTTCCATATAATTTAGTTCTCTAATTAATTTTTTTTAGTATTGTACCTACTTAACACTAACGAAACATCAGCTTTATAACTTTTTGTTTTAAGAAAGATGGAAGCATTTTAAAAATAACTATAAGAGTATAAAATCTAGTCGGAAAAGGATAAAACTTTTTATCTCTGTCTATGGCTCTTTTTATGATTTTTGCTCCGCTTATAGTGTCTAGTAAAAACGGCATATAAAACTTGTTTTTATCGGTTAATTCACTCTTTATAAACCCCGGCAATATATTTACGACTTTTATACCCATAGGCTCATACTTATATCTAAGACCCTCTGCATAAGCGTTTAATGCTCTTTTGGATGAACTGTAAACCTTTGAGCTTGGCATAGAAAAAAGAGAGGCTAACGAGGATATAAAAACTATCTTGCCGCTCCTTTTTTCTAAGAACTTAGGAAGCAGTATCTCTAAAATAGCATGATTTGAGAGCACATTTACATCATATAGTCTTTTAAATTCCATAAACGGTGTGATTTCAAGTGAGTGTCCGAGTGAGATGCCGGCATTAAGTATAACCATATCTACATCTTCTAGTTCACGCATTTTTTGCTGCAAGTATTCAAAATTTGCCACATCACAAACTATGATATGAACACTCTTGGCAAGAGGAATTAGCTCATCTTGAAGCTTTTTTAGCCTATCTTCTCTTCTTGCCAAAAGATATAGTTTATTTTCTTTGGTTGCATACTCTTTTGAGAGAGCCTCGCCTATGCCGCTGCTGGCACCAGTTATAAGAATTTTCATATATTCCCTTTGAGATGAAATTATATTATAGATATATGTAAGATATTGAAAAATTTAATTTATAAAGGTAAAATACTTCACAATATGAAAAAAAGGTTTAGAGATGAAAGATTTAAAAACATTAGTAGCCATTGATTTTTCTGATGATAGTATAAAAGTTTTAGAAAAAGCGATTGACTTTACAAAAGATTTCAACGGAAAAGTTGATGTTGTACACATTGTTGAAAACTCATTCTTTTTACCAAAAAAAGATCTCTCTTACATTAAAGAGCATGGTCTTAAAAAACTAAATGAACAATTTTCTGATATAAATGAAGAAAACTTTCACTGCATTAACGGAAAGATAAAAAATGACATAGGCAAAAGCGCAGAACTTTTAAATAGCGATGTTGTCATTATGGGCAAAAGTGGAGAAACATTTTTATTGGGCGATATGGTCATGGGCTCTCACACAAAAGATATAGTAAAATCTTCTCCTGTACCTATAATAGTCGTAAAAAATGATCACAAACTAGAGTATAAAGATATTTTGGTACTCACCGACTGCTCAAAAAACTCCGCAGAAGCTATAAAAAAGATAGCAACTTTTTTTCCAAATTCAAATATAAAGTTAGTAAATTTCTACCTTATACCGTTTGAAAAAAGACTAAATAGTTACGGTTTTGAACAAATTGATCTAATAGAGTACAATCTATCGCTAAAAGAGGAGTCTCAAAATATATTGGATAGATTTGTAGAATCCCTCCAACTACCTCAGAACATAAATATATCGGCAAAAGTTCGCAAAAGTTCGCTAAATCCTAAGCTGTTTGAAAAAGAGGTTGCGGATGTAGATTATGACTTTGTTGCACTTCATACGACTGCAAATGTTAGTTTTTACGCTCTTGATATATTGGAAAATGCTAAAACGGATGTGTTTATAGTAAAAGTATAACAAGAATTTTTGCCTTGTTATACTATCCTAATCATTACAGGCTTAGAGTTTACAAACTCAAGCTTCTCAAGAGAAGTCATAAGAGTCTGAATATCTCTCTCATATGCCATATGGGTAGAGATAAGCAAGTTTGCACTCTTGTTTGACGATTGTCTTTGCAAAATTGCCTCTATGGAGATTGAATTTTCTTCAAATATCTTCGTTATTTTAGCCAAAACTCCGATTCTATCCGAAACATTGATACGAAGATAGTATTTTGACTCTATCTCTTCTATATTTTTAAGAGTTAGTCCACACTCCATAGGTTTGTTAAAACCTAGCATAGGCTTACTCTTACCGCTTCTTGCAATATCTATAATGTTTGCCACAACTGCACTTGCAGTCGCATTTCCACCTGCACCAGCCCCATAGTAAAGAGTCTCTCCTACTTTGTCGCCTACAACGCTGATGCCGTTCATAACACCGTCTATCTTTGCTATCATCGCCTCTTTTTTGATTAAAGCGGCATGAACTCTTAGTTCTACTTGGTTTTTATCTTTTTTAGCAATGCCTAAGAGTTTTATGACATATCCAAACTCTTTTGCAAAAGAGATATCATCCCCAGATATATTTTGGATACCCTCTATAAGAATATCTTCTGGTTTTGCATCTATGCCGTATGCTATACTGGCAAGAATTAGGAGCTTGTGTGCCGCGTCATATCCGCCGACATCAAATGTAGGGTCTGCTTCTGCATATCCTAACTCTTGAGCCTCCTTTAAAACCATGCTATACTCTACGCCCTCATTTGCCATCTTTGTCATCATATAGTTACAAGTACCGTTTAAAATACCCATAATCGACTCAATATGGTTTGCGGAAAGTCCGTCACGCAAAGCATTAATAATAGGGATACCGCCTGCAACGCTTGCTTCATACTCAAACGGTATATCTTTTGCAATTTCTGCAAGCTCGTATCTATGGTAAGCAAGAAGGGCTTTGTTTGCGGTTACGACTGCTTTAGAGTTTTTAAGTGCTTTTTTAACAACCTCAAATGCCTCTTCAACACCACCCATAAGCTCAACTACTACATCAATCTCATCATCATCAAGTATGTCATTAACATCTGTTGTAAGCTTTATCTCAACCGCTCTTTTTTTAGATAGGTTTTTTACGACTCCGCTCTTTACGACAATATCCACACCCGCTCTAGCAGAGATTACATTTGCATTGTCTTTAAGAATATTTACAACACACTCTCCAACCGTACCGACGCCGATTATTCCTACTTTTAGCATTACTTAGATTCGCTCTCTTGCTTTAGCTTCTTTAAAAATTCTTTTATGTTTCTTGCCGCTTGACGGATACGGTTGTCATTTTCTATAAGAGCTATTCTTACATATTTGTCGCCGTTTGGACCAAATCCAATCCCCGGAGCAACTGCCACACTTGCCTCTTTAAGCATTCTTTTTGAAAATTCCAATGAGCCTAGGTGCTGTGCATAAGGTGGAATTTCCGCCCAAACAAACATTGTCGCTTGGTTTTTTCTGACATTCCATCCTGCTTTAGCAAAAGCATCAAGCAATACTTCTTGACGATGGTTATACTTTTGAGTTATCTCTTTTACGCACTCTTGATCACCGTTAAGTGCTACGGTAGCAGCAACCTGAATCGGAGTAAACATACCGTAGTCAAGCCACGATTTTATCTTTTGAAGCGCACCGATGAGCTTTTTGTTTCCGACAAAAAAACCGACTCTCCAGCCTGCCATATTGTAGCTCTTAGATAGCGTAAAACTCTCAACTGCCACATCTTTTGCACCGGGAACGCTCATAATTGAGGGTGTTACATAACCATCAAATGTCAAATCACCATATGCAATATCGCTTATAACATAAAATCTTTTCTCTTTTGCCATAGCAACAAGGCGAACATAAAACTCAGGAGTTACAGTTGCCGTTGTCGGGTTGTGCGGAAAATTTACCAAAACATATTTCGGTCTCGGAGAACTCTCTTTTAGAACTCTGTCTAAGTCAATAAAAAACTTATCTTCATTTACTTTATAATCTTCATCAAACTCTATAGCAAATTTTGCAACATTTCCACCCGCTAAAATGAAAGAGTACTCATGAATAGGGTAAGTAGGATCGGGAACTATTGCAACATCGCCCGGATTTGTTATGGCATATGCCAAATGTGCATAACCCTCTTTAGAGCCCATAGTAGCTACACACTCCGTTGCAGGGTCTAAGTCGCAGTCATATCTTCTTTTATACCAATCTGCAATTGCGACTAAAAGTTTTGGGATACCCTTTGAAACCGAATAACCGTGTGTTTTTGTTTTTTGAGCAGACTCGATCAGCTTTTCTCTGATGTGTTCAGGCGTATCACCGTCCGGATTGCCCATTGAAAAATCTATTACATCCGCACCGGCTCTTCTTTGTGCCATTTTTAGTTCATTTACCTCGGCAAATACATACTTTGGCAATCTTTTCATTCTATCAAATTGTATTTCGTCAAACATCAAAATTCCTAATTAAATAATTATTGATATTCTACCCAAAAATATTTGCAATTTCGTTTATAGAGAACTTTATTTTTTACCCATAGGTTTTAAAATAAGCTCATCTTTTATATTTTTCATATTGTAGAGATCGGAAATCTTTATATAGTGGCTTTTTTGGTCTATCTGAATTGTTAAATTTGTTTTTTTAGAATCGACTTTTTCTACTTTTAGCAAATTGAGCTGTTTATCATAATAAGCAACATACGGAAACCAATTATTTAAATTTGAGCTATAAATCTGCAACTCTTCGATATTTGAAACATTAAGCCAGTATGCATAAAGGGATCTCTTTAAGCTGTGTTCTATGCCGTCTTGAAGAGTAGGCACATCAAGCTCGGCATTTTTCATATCTACTACATAAACCCACTGAGCGTCGCTCTCTCTGATAACATCTACTATCTCCGAACCACTTTTTTGTAGTTCTTTATTTAAAACCATCGGGTCCGTTACATACTCGGAGAGAAGTCCTATTTTGTACAAAAAATCAACACCGTCATAATTGGCTTCTTCTATTACATATTTATAATACCCAATATTTACAAGGGAGTCACTAATGACTTTTACGAAAAAATTCGGATTTGTTTTTGTTTTAAAACTTATAGTAATTTCCCGCGGAGACTTAAAAAAAAGTTTTAAAATCCCGTTATCTTTTAGCGTTTTAATAACCTTTATGGTGTCTATCGTGCCATCGACCCTGTAATAGTTGCTTTTTGGCGAAATAACGGTATCTATATATGCTTTGTCTTTAGCGTATATTTTTGCATCTACTAAATTTTTAATCTTTTCATTTAACTTCTGCTCTAGCTCTTGATTTACTTGAGCATCTGCACATAAAAATGAAAAAGTCAAAGAAATGATTAAAAAAAACTTTACCATTTATTGCCCCTATTTAGCGTTTTAAACTCATCACTGCTTATCTCTTTTAATTCTCTGTTTTTATATAAAAAGCGAACACTATTTTGAGTCTTATATTGCTTTTGCTCTTTATTTGTTTGTACGCTTATAAATCCGTGTCCAAAATATAAAAGCCACTCTTTTGAAGCATCAAGCTCAAATTCACCTAAAAAAGTTTTTTGATATTTAGAGTAATCGCTTAAGTCAATATAGCCAAGCCATACTTCCTTCTCTGCTACTACTTTTAAAAAGTTCACACCGCTATCTTCTGTTTTATTTTGCTTTTGTGTCGTCTCTGCATTTATACTTTGTCCAACTTCCTCCGGAGGAAAAACAGTTAGGTTCTCCTCTATTGCCTCGTATTGTTCATAAGCTCCTGATATATTGTTTTCCTGAGTAACATTTTGTTCTAAAAGTATAGTGCTTTTTGCACTCTCGATAGCATTATTGTCAACCTGTGTAATTTCACTCTCTTGCGAAGACTCTGAGACAAAAAATGAAAACAACACAAAAAGAACTACACCCAAAGCAATATAAATAAGCTTTAAATCCCTTTTTTTCTTATTTATTACGATAAGCTCTTTGACCGCCTTCTCTTTTTTAGAAGCCTGCTGATTGTTTTTATAGTACTCTTTGGCTTTTTTTTTCATATCGCTTAAATCTAGCTCGTACTCTCTCTCAAGGATAGATAAAAAGCCTATGCACTGAACGCTGTTCATACCTTTGAAATTTTCATCCAAGAGATCCTGAACTGATTTTCTTGCTATATGTGTCTTTTCATGAATTTTTTGAACACCGATATTTTTTAACTTCTCTAAACTTTCGCTCATCCGCGCATCCTATCCATTAAAATTCCGCCTGCAACACTTACATTAAGCGAATCAAACTCATGCGACATTTTTATGCTTACTATAGTATCTAGCTTTGAGGCAACTCTTTGCGAGAGCCCCTCCCCTTCACTTCCCAAGAAAAGTGCTTTCCTCTTTGCTATCTTTGCCTCTTTTATATCTACTCCGCCCATATCTGCTCCGTAAGTAGTAAAGCCGGACATTTTAAGATCATTTAAAACATCATGGATATTTGTCTCAATGGCAAAAGGCATATCATACAAAGTACCGGTGCTCGTTCTTGTAACGGCTTCTAGCGGAAGCGATTTGACACCGCATACTATAACGCCATCAACTCCAAGCGCATATGCGCTTCGGATAATTGCTCCGATGTTTCCTACATCGGTTAGCCCTGATAGTACAAGCACAAAATCAAAGCTTAAAAATGTTTTGTAGTTATGAAGCCTGTACTCTTCAACTTCCGCTAAAATCCCTTGATGTGAAGCATTCTTACACATTATGCCCGCTGCATCTGAAGGAATCCGCTTAACCTCAAAGCCCATTTTCATAAGATGCGCATACTCTTTTTTGTCTATCTCTTTGGCAAGATACAGAGTCTTGATTTTATGAGGATGGTGTTTTACAATGTAATTGATTGGTTGTTTTGCATATATTAACATTTAACTGACCTTACGCATCTTTTTATCATTTCGCATAACTTTTAGTTTTATGCTATTATAAGGAAAAAAGCCGCAAAGATAGCTGAAGCTACCTTAAGACTTTTTGACACCATAAGAGTATGAAAATAAAGTTACCCACAGGGCAAGATAACAAAGTACCATCTACTTCGTTAGATTTTCTCATCTTAGCTTCGACTAGGATTCCAAAAATCCGCCTTGTATCTAGTACTTTGTTATCTTGTGCAAAACGATAAAAAGATGCGTAAGGTCAGTAAGTATTTTATCTAAAATTATTGAATATTTGGTACTTATAATTTCAATAACCTCTCATAACAAGCTTTTGTATTTTCACCGGTTATTTTGGAAATAAGCTTTGCTTGAACTTTTTTTGGCAAGTCAAGTTCTAGTATATCATTTTGAGTTATTGCCGAGCTGCTTTGTGTCTGTGAGGCTTCTATAACGACAACCCATTCGCCTTTGAGATTTGTACCGATTTGCTTTTTTATATCTGCGGCTGTTCCTAAATAGTACTTTTGATATTTTTTTGTAAGCTCTTTTGCGACAAAAAGCCTTCTCTCTTTTGCCTCTTTATCTAGTTCATCAAACAGCTTTTCAAGCCTATGGACGGACTCATACAAAATAGTCGTATATCCGCTGTTTAATGCACCTTGAAGAGAAGATGCCCTATCATGCCCTTTATGTGGCAAAAACCCCCAAAAAAGCATCTTCGTACCTGCAAATCCACTTGCTACAAATGCGCTAAGCAGCGCATTCGCACCTGGTAGAACATCATATGCAATACCATTTTCTTGCGCAAATTTTACCAATAATTGGGCAGGGTCGCTAATGCCGGGCATTCCTGCATCGCTTACGAAAACTACATTTTGCTCAAACATAGAACTATTTATATTGCTTAAAAACTCTTTTTCATTGTGTGAATGCAGGGGCAAGAAAGTTTGATTGTCTTTGAAAGAGGTGTTGTAACGCTCTTTGAGTATATGAATGAGTTTTTTGGTTACTCTTGTATCTTCACACAAAAGAACATCTGCTTGGCTCAGCGCTTCAATAGCCCTGAGCGATATATCGCCTATATTTCCAATTGGAGTTGGAACAAGTGTTAGCAAGAAAAATCTTGACTAGTTTTTGTTATAGCGTTTGTTGAACTTATCAATTCTTCCTGCAGTATCTACCATTCTCTCAGAACCTGTGAAAAACGGGTGACACTCATTACAAATGTCGATTCTCATTTCAGCTTTTTCACTTGTTGTTTCAAATGTATTTCCGCATGCACAAGTTACAGTACAAGCTACTAGTTTAGGATGGATATCTTTTTTCATTGTTTTACCTTTTGATACTCGTTAGTGTGCGAATATCTATATATTTTTTACATCCCTATGGGCGGGGATTATTGAGCCCGAATTTTATCTAAATTTATATTAATATATAATAAAACTACAACAATATCTTGCTAGCAATAGCCATAACAGCACTCTCTGAACGCAAAACCATAGGCGTATCTAGGCGAAATACATTCGTTGTTTTAAAAAGCTCTCTCTCTTTTGACGAAAAACCGCCTTCGCATCCTATTAAAACATTTTCTATCTCTTGTGAATTTTCAAAAACTCTCTCGCAAAAATCTAATACATTGGTATTTGGGTATTTTGCTATAAACTCTTTTACATTTTTTGCTTCTTCAAACTCTATATAGCTACTTCTTCCACACTGCTGCATTGCTGCTTCTTGGATTCTGTCAAACCTTTTAAAATCAAGCTTAAAGTTTCTCTGGCTTCTCTCGCAATATATAAATGTTATCTTTGCTACGCCTATCTCACAAAGAGAAGGAAGCACTTTTTCTATAGAATTTGCATCTACTATGCACCACCCTATATGCAAATTTTTATGGCTTTTTACCTCATTTACACAAGAATACTCAAGCAAAGCAACGGCTTCTCTAGCACCTACATCTTCTAAAACATAAGTATATAGGATTTTAGAGTCTTCTCTTCTTCTAAATGCTATCTTATCACCCGCTTGGTGTCTGCGTACTTTTATAAGATATTTATACAACTCTCCTCTTATATGGAGCCTCTCTTTTGAAGCATCATCGTCAAATGCAAATATCATAGCCACATCCAAAGAGCAATAAAAAGCGTTATAAAAAACTCTATTACCAATATTTTTGATGCAAAATCTCTATAAGAGGTAAAAATATTTTCTATCTTTTTATCAAGATATTTTAACCTCATCAAGCGTTTTACTTCCAGATATATAAAGAGTACGGCTGCAACTATCATAGCAATATTTTGAATAGTAAATTCAAGATGCTTTGCCGCCATCATCACTACGCCCGTAAAAAACACTGTTCCGATAGCGATGGAAAGTATAGGTGTAGAGAGAGAAATCACTCTTACATACTTTCGTAAATCTTTAATGGCATACAGCATCAAAAAATTTATAAAAATAACCCCAAAAAGAGCAATAACGCCCAAGTTATGTGTTACAATACCCATATTATACATTTCATTCATAATGAGATTTTACACTATTTTTATTAAAAGAACGGATATGAGCGTAACAATAGAAGAAGCACTTGAATATATTTATACCCAAACAAAAGCAAAATCACTAAAAATTTTACCGATAGAAGAGGCTCTGGGTTATGTACTGGCAGAAGATATCATAGCTTCACACAACCTACCCCCGTTTGACAACTCTGCTATGGACGGATATGCAGTAAAAATTGAAGACGCCGGCAAAGAGGTTAAAGTAAATCATACAATTTTTGCAGGAGATGACTCAGAAGAAGAACTGCTTAGCGGCAATGGCATTAAAATAATGACAGGAGCTAGGATTCCAAGCGGGTGTGATACAGTTGTTCCGATTGAAGATGTAACAACTCTGCAAAATGGAGTAAAACTTCCGCAAAATCTAAAAAAGGGCAGACACATACGCTTATACGGAGAAGATATAAGAAGCGGGGACACTCTTTTGACAAAGGGTCAAAAATTACATGCCCATCAAATCACACTTTTAGCTTCACAAGGCATAAGTCACATAAAAGTATTTAAAAAGCCACGCATTGCTATTTTTGCATCCGGAAATGAGCTTAAAATGCATTTTGAGAGCGTAGAAGCACATCAGCTATATAACACAAACAGCTTAACATTTTATGCAAGAGCAAAAGAGCTAGGATGTGATGTTGACTTTATAGGTACGGCAAAAGACTCGCTTCAAGATATAAAAGAACACATAAAAAGCGCTCTGCAAAACGACCTTATCATAACTTCAGGGGGAGTTAGTGTAGGAGATGCAGATTTTACAAAAGAAGCATTTAGTACATTTGGCTATGAGATATTTTTTGACAAAGTAGAGATAAAACCGGGGAAGCCGACTACTTTTGGACGCATAAAAGATACTCTTGTGCTCAATCTCCCCGGAAATCCGCTTGCAGCTGCACTCAATTTTGAACTATTTGCAAGGAGCATTATTTTGGCTCTTAGCGGTGATGAAGAGAAGTATATAGGCACTATAGAAACGAAAATGTGTGAAGATTTTAGTCTAAAAAGCCCTAGAACAACACTCACTCCCGGTTATTTTAACGGTGCTTCATTTAAAGCGTCAAAAAATATCGCTCCGGGAATGATAAAACCGATGGCAGCGTCAAACGCCTATATTATTACGGATGAAAAATGCACAACGCTTGAAAAAGGTATGCCTGTCAAAATCATACCGACAAGATTTAGTTTTAACTCCAAACAAAGAGTTAGTCTAATAAACTAAAACTTTAGATGCTAAATCAAGTTCGGTATGACTACGCCTAAACTGTATCTGGGTTTAGAAATTTCTCTTTATTTTTTATTTTATCCCAAAGTCTTATGTCTGTACACCCATTTTTTACATCATCGCTTAAACTTATGTCATCTATCTCTATAAGCCCCATATTTTTAGAGTAAGCATCATCTCTAAAGGCTTGTGCATATCCGGTATCGGTCTCATGTACTATGATACTATGAAGTTTTACATCTCTCTCGCCGTTTATAGTCGTCGTTAGACTAAAAAGCCTATCAAGAAGCACAAAAAAAAGCCTGCTAAACTGTTCCGCAGAGGGTGAAACAGGTATCTCAATCCATCTTGCAGAGTGTTTTTTCATATCTTCAATGTACTCTTTGCTATCTTTACTCCAAAGAGTTACACAATGGTCAAAACTATCTATAATATCTTTTATATTTTGCTTCATAAGCCCAAAATCATACACCATTTGAGCGTTGTCTAAAAAATTTGACTCAAGCAAAACTTCAACTCTATACGAGTGTCCGTGAAGCGAACTTCTACATCTAAGCGTTGAACAGCCTCTAACTATATGAGCGTTCTCAAATTTAAAAAGTTTTCTAATTATCATCTAAACCCCTCTGTTTTGATCCCATACTCTTATGTGTAGCCTATCACTAAAATAGTACCCTTTTGATTTGCAAAACTCTATAAGCGGCAAAGTATTTGCTTCCACCTCTTTTTTTGAAGCTCCCATAGGCATACAGTAAACTTGCAATTTTGGAGCATATGCGGCAATCTCATTTATCTCATCTTCAAGTCCTAAATCTATGGAAAACGCATCTATAGTAAACTTAAAAAAAGCCCCTTTGGCATTTGAGGCAATAGAACTTATGACGCTCTCTTTTACTCTTTTGTTAAATGGCTCATTTGAATTTGAAAGCTTGACCGAGAGCGCAAATATACACTCTTTGTAAATCGGATATTTAGCAAAATCAACACCGATGGAGCCGTTGGTCTCAAATGTAATCATATGACCTCTAGCGTGTAAGGCTTCCAAAAACTCTATAAAAAGCAACTCGTTTGCATAAATAAGAGGCTCCCCGCCTGTTAAGACGATATCCACTTTGTTTGGCAGTTCATAGAGATTTAAAATATTTAGAAGCTCACTTGAGCTATTTATCGGTATCCAGTTTTGCAAAAAATATTCACGATTCACTGCATAAAGTGTATCACACCCCAAAACTTTTACTCCATTTGGCGTCATTTCCTCACAGCCAAAACCTTCACACTTCATATTGCAGCCGCCAAAACGGAAAAATAGGGACGGCGAGCCGACATAACGCCCCTCACCTTGAATACTATAAAAATGTTCGACTAAATATATCATCAGCCGCCCGTCTCATAAAAAGCTCTATTTGATACTTCACCGTCTTCGCCGCCCCAGCGGTTTTTTTCGGGTTTGTTTTTCACAACTTCTCTAAGCACTTCTGCGGCACCCGCTATATCGCCATCTTTTATGGACTTTGCTATACTCATAGCCTCATCAAAATAGAGACAAGGTATGAGATGCCCCTCGGCGGTTAGACGAATGCGGTTACACTGTTTACAAAAATCATCCCCGTAAGGCTCTATAATGCCAAATTTATACCCATCGCTTAGGCGGTAGTAGCGGGATGGGGAAGAGCCGTCATAACCCTCTTCTATAAAATCATATTTTTTACTTAGTATCACAAGTAACTCATCGGATGGAACTCTAGTTATCTCTTTTGAGGCATAGCGGTTTTCCATATACTCTATAAACCTAACTACCATGCCTCTTTGCCTGCAATACTCTAAAACATCGACTATCTCATCGGCATTCATATTGTGCATAGGTACCATATTTACTTTTACTTTTAGTCCAACCGCCAAAGCTTCTTCAACACCCTCTAACACATTTTGCAAAACATCTTTTTGAGCTATCTTCTCTGCTACATCTCTTTTTAGCGTATCGATACTGACATTGAGGCGTTTTAATCCCGCATCTTTTAGCTTTTGTGCGGTTGACTTAAGCAAGTAGGCATTTGTGGTCATTGCTAAGTCAATATTTGGAGCGTAGTCATAAATCATCTTGATGAAAACATCCAAATCTTCTCGCAAAAGCGGCTCTCCGCCGGTTATGCGAATCTTTTTCACACCCTCGTCAATCGCAACTTTTACAAACATAAAAAGTTCTTCAAAAGTAAGCAGATTTTCTTTAGGCACCCATGAAAAAGGTTTTTCGGGCATACAGTACTGACATCTAAAGTTACATCTCTCGGTAACGGAGATGCGAAGATAGTCAACTACTCTATCAAAGCTATCTATTAGCATAGTGATTTTTTCCTGTCATTCCAAATTATTTGGAATTTTGATAACATATATAAGTATTATATCTTGAAGAGTTAAATTGAAGGTTAAGTGCCTAAAAGTTAGGTATCAAGCCGCGAGTTGCAGCTTGATAAAAGGTTACTTATTTTGTAGCGAATTTGTAGTCTAACATTGCAACAAATTTTGTAAGATCAGTCGCTTGAGCTGCATAGTTTCCTTCTGCAACAGTATCTCCTGCATTGTAGTCAACAAATTTTAGCATACCAGTTAGGTTGTTAACATTAGGGATAGCTCTTGTGTAAACTACATCAAGCTCAGTTCCATAGTCAATGCTTCCTACATCAGAAGTAAAATCATGATAGATAGCTTTTAACATACCGAAATCTTTAGATTTATAGCCCAAAGACGCGCTTAAATCTTCAAGACCTGCTGCAGGTGTAGCTAAAAATAAATCGCCATACCCGTTATGTGCATGAAGTGTAGCAAGTGGAGTTGCGAAAGTTGTATCTCCGTCCGTTCCGTTTGTACCGCTTAGTACTTCATACTGCATACCAACTAAGAAACCGCTTACATCTGCACCGATTTCGAAGTTCATATAATCTGCATCTACATCAACA
>JAUPKZ010000096.1 GCA_030837195.1 Campylobacterota bacterium | reverse complement strand
ATGATTTGCCGCGACCGCTCCAAAAATACCAAACGGTACAGCCAAAAGCACGGATATAGGCATTAGCCATCTCTCATACTGCGCTGCTAAAATAAGGTATAAAAATATGATTCCAAATATAAAAGCTATGCTTCCAGCACTTGAAATCTGCTTTTCTTGATACGCCGTACCAATCCAGCTTATAGTATAACCTTGCGGCAGAACTTCATTTGCTACCTCTTCCATAGCTCTTAGTGCATCGCCCGAACTATACCCGATGTTTGCCTGACCTGCAATTTTTGCCGCACTAAATAAGTTAAATCTCTCAACCAAATCGGCACTAACTATCTGCTTAAGGGTTACAAAAGAGCTAAGAGGCAACATTTCACCTTTATTGTTTCTTACATAAATCTTATTTAAATCTTCGGGAGTTTTTCTAAATGATTCATCTGCTTGTATATTAACAGCATAAGTTCTATCAAAAAGGCTAAAATCATTTACATAAAAATTTCCAAAAGTTGCATTTAGCGTTTGATAAATTTGATCCAAACCAACACCTTTTGCTTTTGCTTTTGAACTATCTACGCTTACTTCATATTTAGGTATATTTGTATTTAGCGTAGTTCTTACTCCTGCCAATTCCTCTCTTGTATTTGCTTTTTGGATAATCTCATTTACATATTTTTGAAGCTCTTTTATATCTGAACCCGTTCTATCTTGAACATAAAGTTCAAAACCGCCTGCAACTCCCATACCGCGAATCGGCGGAGGTACAACGCCAAAAGAGAACCCATCACTTGTAGCTGAGAGTTTTTTGCTCATTTGCGATGCTATATGGACTGCATGCTGTTGCGGCTCATTTCTATCGTCCCAATCTTGTAGTTTAAGAATTGTAGCTAAGGAGTTTGTTCTAAGTGCAGATGTTACAAAATCCATTCCGACAAATTGAATAACATTTTTTATACTATCTTTATCTTTTGAAACTATATCATAAACCTCGGAGGACAAAGCATCTGTTCTGCTTAGAGAAGAACCGGGAGGATTGTAACTAAAAACAAATACCGTTCCCTTATCTTCGGTCGGAACAAGCCCTGTTTTTAAACCCTTAAACATATCGTAGGTTACATATACAAGCCCGCCAAAGAGAAGCATACTCAAAAATGAGTATCGAATAGTGAGTTTTAGAGTATTTGAGTAGCCTTTTGTAGCAAACTCAAAAAAATTATTGAACCATTTGAAAAAATATTTCGGCTCATTATGTGTCGGTTTGAGCATTAATGCACAAAGAGAAGGAGTAAGAGTAAGTGCGACAAATCCTGAAATAGCCAAAGAGATAACTATTGTTACGGCAAACTGTCTATACATTTCACCGCTAAGACCGCCTAAAAATGCAACAGGAATAAACACAGCGGAGAGAACCAAAACGATGGCAATAAGCGCACCTGAGACCTCTCTCATAGCTTGAAGCGAAGCTTCCGTTGGAGATAACCCCTCTTTCATATGCCTCTCTACATTTTCTATAACTATAATTGCATCATCAACCACTATGCCGATGGCTAACACAAGCCCAAAAAGAGTGAGCAGATTTATACTAAAACCTAGCATATACATTCCTGCAAAGGCTCCGATGATGGAAACAGGAACAGCCAAAATAGGTATAAGAGTAGCTCTGAAACTCTGCAAAAACAAAAATATGATAAATACAACCAAAATAATAGCTTCTATAAAAGTTTTTATAACTTCATTTATAGAGACTTCAACAAAGTCCGTAATATCATAAGGTATCTCATATTCAACATCTTGAACGAAATTTTTACTAATAGAAGCTATGACTTTTCTAACCTCTTTTGCAGTCTCAATAGCATTTGCACCGCTTTGCAAAAAGATAGCAACAGGAACTGCAGGAGCGTTGTTGAGTTTATTTTTCATATCATAGCTTTTAGAGCCAAGTTCAAGCGTCGCTACATCTTTTAGCTTTAGTGAACTTCCGTCCTCATTTGCCTTGATAATAATATTTGAAAATTGTGAAGGCTCACTAAATCTTTGCGGTGTTTGGAGTGTATAAGTAAACATTTCATTGCCTGAGATGGGCTCTGCAGAGAGTTTGCCCGCAGCATACTGCTCGTTTTGTTCTCTTATGGCAGTTATCAAGTCGCTTACGGTAAGAGAATATTTTTTTAGCTTTAGAGGGTCTATCCAAATACGCATAGAGTAATCTTTTGCGCCGAAAATATTTACATCCCCGACCCCTTTTATCCTCTTTAGATCATCTACAACATTCATAAGTGCATAATTTGACAAAAAAGTAACATCTCTGCTCTGTTTTGGCGAGTGTAAAATGATAACTTGAAGCATATCAGGTGACTTTTCAGCAACTCTTACACCTTGTCTTTTAACTTGTTCAGGCAGTTTTGAGAGTGCTGCTTGGACACGGTTGTTAACATCTATCTTTGCATCATCCGGATTTGTTCCGACTTCAAAAAATGCACTAATACTCAAAACACCGTTATCTGCCGAGATAGAATTCATATAAAGCATATTTTTTGCGCCGTTTATCTCCTCTTCAAGAGGCGCTGCAACAGTTTTTGAGATAGTTTCCGCACTTGCTCCCTGATATGATGTCGATACTACTATCTGCGGCGGAATAACTCTTGGATACTCTGCTATTGGCAAAGAAAGCATAGATATAAAACCTGCCAATACTATAATAATAGCTATAACAGAGGCAAATATAGGTCTTTTTATAAAAAATGCGCTAAACATCTTACTCGCCGTCTTCTATTTTTACTTTTGAGTTTGGTCGTAATTTTGCAATATTGCTCACAATTACGCTTTGCGACTCTTCAAGACCACTATCTATAAAAGCCATACCGTCTGCCATAGAGGCAATTTTAAGAGGTTTCATAACTGCAGTACCATTTTCTACAACATAAACCATAGTCGCATCAGGAGTCTTTATAAGCGCATTTTGAGGAATTTTTGCAACACTCTCATAGCCAAAACCATCAAGCGCCACCTCTGCATAAGAGCCTGCAAAAAGTTCTTTGTCTTTATTGTCAAACTTTGCCCGCAAAAGAAGAGTGTCTGTTTGTGCATCGACTTTCGGAGCTATAAAATCAACTGCTCCTTTATATGTTTTTTGTCCTATTTTAAGCGTTACGGCAGCTTTATTTTTAACTTGCACAGAATGTTTTGCTATATCGCTATTTGGAATAGAAAATTCGGCATGCACGAGGTCAATTGAGGTAACGGTAGAGAGTTTCGCATTTGCGCTATCTGTATTTATGTAAGAGCCCTCATCACTGCTGCTTAGTCCTACAATACCGCTTATAGGAGCCCTTATAGTAGTATATCCGTAGTTCAACTCCGCATTTTGAAGCTGTGCTTTTGCTTCTTGAACTGCAGCTTTTGCACTCTCGTATGCATAAAATACATCATCTTTTTGTTGTGCACTTATAGCACTGCTTTTATAAAGCATCTCGGCTCTTTGCCAATCTCTTAATGCTTTATTATAGTTTGCTTCCGATTTTAGCAATGATGCTTTTGCCTCATTTAGAGCAGCGCCAAACTCATCCTTTTGCAACTCATATAAAACATCACCTTTTTTTACAAATGCACCTTCCGTAAAATTTTGCTTTATAAGATATCCGCTGACTCTAGCCATAATATCTACTTCCATATAGGGTTTTAAAATAGCTGAATAACTTTTAGAAAAACTCTCCTTGCCAATAGTCACTTTGTGTACTTTTACACTAAGCGGTGGCATTTGCGGTGCCTGTTGCTGAGGCTGTAACTGAGTCTTTTTATCATCACTGCATCCAAAAAACAGAAGCGCAGTTACTACTATTATAGAAAATTTTTTCATTTTATAAATACTCCTTTACATCTTTGCCGCTATAGTAGATAAGCTCCGCTTTTTTGACTTCTACATCGTACAAAGCCCTCTCATACCCTCTTTTTGCATCAACAACCTCACTTAGTGCTTGAAGATATGCTACATTGTCAATCACGCCGTTTTGATACCTGATTTTTACAAGCTCATAAGTCGAAGCTGCCGCATCAAGCGTCGCTTTTGTAGAGTCAATTTTTAACATTGCAATTTCAAGCGACTTCTTAGCAAGTCTGTAAGCTACGCTCGCCTTGTGCTTTTCATATTCAAGCGTAGATTTTTTACTCATATATTCATAGTATTTTGCCTCATAGTTTTTCTCTATAGTGCCAAAATCCAAAATATTCCATAAAAGGTTTACACTAGCTATATTTTGTGTTTCAACCAAAAAACCGCTATCTTTGCTTTTATCGTCAAAATAATATTCGGTATGACTTAGCGTATTGTCAAAATATATTGTCGGCAATGAAGCGCTTTTTTTACTTTTTGCTTCATACATTAGAGCTTCTGCATCAAACTTAAGTGATTCTATATCTGCTCTTGCTGATGCTTCCTCCTCATTTTTTAACTTTATAATCGAACCTCCGGCAATAGAAGAGAGTTCTTGTGAAGTGTAATACTCTAAGGAGTGAAGAACTTTTTGCACATCAAGGTCTATTTCATAAAGAAGTACCGTCGCACTCTTTAGCCTTGAGTCTATCTTAGAGACTTCGTCTTTTGTTACGCTTCCTGCTTCTAAAAAGTTTTGAAGTCTTTGAAATTCTGCTTGAAGCTGCTTTATCTCTTGATTTGTAGCTTCTTTATCCGACAATAACGAGTGATATTCAAAATAAAGTTTAGCAATATCTAAAGAGAGCTGATTTTTAAGCGCTTGCGTATTTTTTTTGCTTGCATCTATATTTGAGGAGAGTTGAGAATAAAGAGCATTCTCTTTGCCGCCGTCATAAAGAGTGTATCTAAAACTTGCCTCGCCTCTTAGCGAATTTTTCGACAAAGCGGATGTTTCATCATAAACATTTTGATAAGTACCGCCGATATCAAGCGAAGGCAAGTAAGAGCTTTTTAGACTGTCTAGTGATTTTTGCTTTGATATTTCAAGATGTGCAGAGGCTTCAACCGCCCTGTTTTTATGAGACATCTCTATCAACTCATCTAAACTATATGAAAATAAAAACACGGGTAAGGCGCATACAAAAATAATT
>JAUPKZ010000036.1 GCA_030837195.1 Campylobacterota bacterium | reverse complement strand
TTTGGTCCGCCGCCTATGATAAGAACTTTTTTCTTAGAACTCTCTCTTTTTGAAACACTCGGCAGTTTTGTTATGTTTGTAGTTGAGTAAAGATAAGGAGTGAGCGCTTCGAATTCAGCTGCACAAGTATCTACTTCATTATATTCAAAATGAACGCCCAATGTTTTTCTAGAGGTATAAACTTCATCTTCGCTTACTTTTATGCGGCTGTTTTTATAGATAAGCTGTGCTATTTTTTTATCGGAAAAGCCATCGACCTTCGCACTTCTCATAAACTCCGCATTTTTTAGTATATCATCGGTAATCGTGCTCTCTTTTTGTATAATCTCTTCTATCTGGTATAAAAACCATGGGTCGATGTTGCATGTATCAAACATTTCTTCTACGCTCATTCCGCGGCGAAAGCCCTCTGCTACATATAAAACTCTATCTGCATTTGGGCGGCGAATTTCATGTTTTACAAAATCCATATCGGCATCTATTTCATCAAACCCGCATAAGCCTGTCTCAAGAGAACATAATGCTTTTTGAATAGACTCTTTAAAAGTTCTGCCGATTGCCATAACTTCACCTACGCTTTTCATACTTGTACTAAGCGTGCTTATAGCTTCTGGGAATTTTTCAAATGTAAATCTCGGGATTTTTGTAACTACATAGTCTATTACCGGTTCAAATGAAGCAGGAGTTCCAGTAATGTCGTTTGTAATTTCATCAAGAGTAAATCCGACTGCCAAAAGAGTTGCTACTTTTGCAATAGGATATCCGGTTGCTTTTGATGCAAGAGCAGATGAACGAGATACGCGAGGATTCATCTCTATAACTATCATTCTTCCCGTGCGCGGGTCAATTGAAAATTGAACATTGCTTCCGCCTGTATCTACGCCGATTTCGCGTAAAATCGCAAAAGAGGCATTTCTCATTCTTTGATACTCTTTATCTGTTAGAGTAAGCGCAGGAGCCACCGTTATACTATCGCCGGTATGAACACCCATCGGGTCAAAGTTCTCTATTGAACATACTATGATACAGTTGTCCGCTTTATCGCGGATAACTTCCATCTCGTACTCTTTCCAGCCAAGAAGGGACTCTTCAATGAGAATTTCGGTTACGGGAGATTCGTCAAGCCCTCTTTTTGCAAGTTCTTTAAACTCATCCATGTTGTAAGCAACGCCGCTTCCGCCTCCTGCAAGAGTAAATGATGCACGGATGATTATAGGAAAGCCTATTTTGTTTGCGGCAGCCAACGCATCGTCCATATTGTATGCATACATAGAAAAAGGTAAATCCATGCCGATTTTAATCATAGCTTCCTTAAAGGCAGAGCGGTCTTCTCCCTTATGAATTGCTTCCGGAGATGCACCTAAAAATTCAACTCCCTCGAGCATCCCTTTTTCATACATTTTTGTAGCGACATTAAGAGCTGTTTGCCCGCCCATTGTAGGTAAAATAGCGTCAACTTTTTCTTCTTTTATGATTCTTGCAATTACATCTTCTTTGATAGGTTCTATGTAAGTTCTGTCGGCAAATTCAGGATCTGTCATAATTGTTGCAGGGTTAGAATTGATAAGTACGACTCTATATCCGAGCTCTTTTAAAGTTTTAACGGCTTGAGTTCCGGAGTAGTCAAATTCACAAGCTTGACCAATAATAATCGGACCTGAGCCTATAAGTAAAATAGTGTTAATGTCGGTGCGTTTTGGCATTTTTTACCTTTAGATAAAAATTTTTTTATTATAGGCAAAAAGCACTTAATCTTTAATGAGGTATTGATGAATTATCTGATTTTTTTTATCATATGAAAGTAGTTTGGCTCAGTGCTTTTGTAATAAGGTTCCACAACTGCACTTTGATACCCTTGCGATTTTGTTACAGAGAGAACTTTGCCGACTTTAAGACCTTTGAAAAATATTTCATCCATTCCTGAAGTAACAACTTCATCGCCCTCTTTGATGTTATGCCATGCCGGAATAAATTTAACTAGTAGGTTCTCTGCGTTGTTCCCTTGTGCAATACCCGGAGCTGACTCATCCCCTACGCAGACCGAATAGGTGCTTTTAATATCTTTGTTTAAAAGACCCAAAGCTCTTCCTTCATGAGATACTACAATTCCGGCTACGACTTCTTTATGAGTCAAACCGTATATGTGTGAGGGGTCATACTCTTTTATCTCAAGCCAGATTCTATTGAAATCACCGAATTTTTGATAGGATATAGCACGGATTAGCTCAACTTCGGGCTCAATTTTTAAATCCGAACTATTTTCTGTAAAAAGAGCATGAATCTCAGAAGCCAATTGCTGCATAACAAGATGGTTATGCTCGTAAACAAGGAGCTTTTCTTCAAGTTCTGCTATATGTGTTGCTTGAAAGAAGTGTTGGTTGATATGTTTTTTAAAGAAACCTGTAATATTGTTGTATGTTATATTTACGCTATTTAAAGCTGAAATAATGGGAGACTGTATGGCGTTGGTGTAGTACAATGCACCCATGAAAAGTGCAATTGATATTAACAAAAAGCCAAAGAGCTTTTTAGTCATTGTCAAAAAGTTCTTGTAGCAAATCTATCTCTTCAAGAGCTTTGCCTGTTCCTCTTGCAACTGCAAGTAGCGGCTCATCTGCCACATAAACCGGTATTTTTACAATATCGGCAAGATATTTGTCAAGTTGGCGGATGAGTGCACCGCCGCCTGTTAGGATGATACCGTTGTTTACAATATCTCCTGCCAAATCCGGCGGCATCTGCTCTAATACATCTTTTAATGCTTCGCCGATTTCCTTAAGAGGCTCTCTCATCGCCTCTCTTGCATCTTCACTTGTGAGTTCAACGGAGCTAAGCAATCCCTCAACCTGATCTCTTCCGTTTATAACCATTCTTAGTTCTTCTTCTAAAGGAACGGCAGTTCCGATAGCAATCTTAATCTCTTCCGCAACTCTCTCGCCTATGAGTAGATTATATTTTTTTCTGATGTAGTTTACTATTGCCTGATCTATTTTGTCGCCGGCGGTGCGGATAGATTTTGAAAGAACCAGACCTCCAAGAGATACGACACCTATTTCTGTCGTTCCTCCGCCTATATCTACTACAAGGTTTCCTTGCGGTTCGCGGATTTCGACTCCGGCTCCGATTGCTGCTGCCATAGGCTCTTCTATGAGATAAACTTCTCTTGCACCTGCGCTTAATGCAGATTCTCTAACTGCTTTTCTCTCTACTTGAGTAAGTCCGTATGGAACACAGATAATGATTCTCGGACTTATAAGCGAACTTCTGCCGTGCGCTTTTTCAATGAATTTCCTAATCATCTTCTCAGTCATATCAAAGTCCGCTATGACTCCATCTCTCATAGGGCGAATAGCTTTTATATTGCCCGGAGTTTTGCCGACCATCTCTTTTGCTTCATGACCTACCGCTAAAACTCTTTGATGCCCGAATTTTTCAGTTTTGACTGCAACGACTGAAGGCTCGTTTATAACTATGCCTTTGCCTTTTGCTATAACAATTGTATTTGCAGTACCCAAATCTATAGATAAATCATTTGAAAAAAGACCGATTAATTTGTTAAAAATCATTTTATTGCCTTATGCTGTTTTTTTTGACTGTTTTTTTATATAAATAGGAGTCTGACCTTCGTCAATTACGGCTTTTGTAATTAAAACTTCATATCCGCTATGTTCCGGAAGTTCGTACATTATGTCTATCATATTTTCTTCTAAAATAGCTCTTAAACCTCTTGCACCTGTTTTTCTTTTTATAGATTTTGCGGCAATAGCGCGCAATGCTTCATCTTCAAAATTTAACTCTACATTGTCAATTAAAAATAGTTTTTTATACTGCTTTACTATAGAATTTTTTGGTTCAGTCAAGATTCGTACCATATCATCTTCGGTTATTTCATTAAGAGATGCAATTATCGGAAGTCTTCCGACTAATTCAGGAATAAGTCCATAACCTACCAAATCATCCGGTTCTACCTTGTCATAACCGACTTTCTGCTCTTTTTTGCTCTTTTTTTCATGCCCGAAGCCAAGAACATTTTTGCCCTGTTTTTTCTTCAGTATCTCTTCAAGCCCGTCAAATGCACCGCCGCAAATAAAGAGTATATTTGTGGTATCTATTGCTATAAACTCTTGATTTGGATGTTTTCGCCCGCCTTTAGGGGGAATATTTACGACTGCACCCTCAATAATTTTTAAAAGAGCCTGCTGAACGCCTTCACCGGAGACATCTCTTGTTATAGAGCGATTTTCGCTCATGCGGGAGATTTTGTCTATTTCGTCTATGAAAACTATCCCTTTTTGGGCTCTTTGTACATCACCGTCTGCTGCTTGAAGGAGTTTTGTTAAGATGTTTTCAACATCTTCTCCGACATATCCTGCTTCAGTGAGGCTTGTGGCATCGGCTATGGCTATTGGAACATTAAGCACTCTGGCAATTGTTTGAGCCATAAGTGTTTTTCCGCTTCCTGTAGGTCCTATTAGAAGAACATTTGATTTTGATATTTCTGTTTCGTCGTGTGTTAGTTCATCTGTTTTAAAAATTCTTTTGTAATGATTATAAACGGCAACGCTTAGAAGCTTTCTTGCCCTTTCTTGTCCTATGATATAGTCAGATAAAAAATTATCAAGCTCTTTTGGGGTCATAAGCTGCATACTTGATGTATCGACACTATGCCCTTGAACATGAGAATGGCTACTTTCGTCCCCAAACATTATCTTATGCGCAGATATAACGCAATTTTTACATATATAGACGCCGTTCCCAGCTATTAGAGGGTTTTCATCGCTCTCACGCGTTCCGCAAAAACTGCAAGCTCTATGAATCATGAATTTTTTCTCTCATATGGAATTCCTCTTTTTGTTTTCAATACAAAATCACAAAGTGCTTTGACATGAAAATTTGTTGTTTTTTCAAGCAGCTCATTTGCTACATCTTTTAATGCTTTTCCTGCCTCAAATAGTTCTTTGTAGGCATGTTTAATCTCATCGATATCTTCTCTATCTATATTTCTTCTAAGCCCTGTTAGATTAAGCCCTCTTAGGGTTGCACGATTGCCCTCTGCCATGCAGTATGGCGGTATATCTTGAGCAAGTGCGGAAGCTCCCGCTATCATTGCATAACTGCCTATATGAACAAACTGATGCACTGGAGTCATGCCGCCTATAACTGCATAGTCGCCCATTTCAACATGTCCGGCAAGGGTAGCGGCATTTGCCAAAATACAGTGATTGCCGATAATTACATCATGACCGATATGAACATACCCCATAAAAAGGTTATGTGAGCCGATAATAGTTTTTCCGCCACCGCCTTTTGTGCCCGGGTTAAAGAGTGTAAACTCCCTGATTTTATTATTGTCGCCTATGATAAGTTCTACATCTTCACCTGCAAACTTTAAATCTTGCGGAGGAGAACCTATAACGGCATGTGAAAAGATATGGTTATTTTTGCCTATGGTTGTTTTTCCATAGATAAGAGCATTCTGTTCTATTTTTGTTCCATCGCCGATGGTTGCATCCGAAGATATATAGCAATACGGACCAATTTCGACATTGTCACCTATTTTTGCACCATCTTCTATGATAGCCAGTGGAGAAATTTTATTCAATGTAATAAACCTTTTAAATCTAATATTTATTTATCTACAATCATAGCTTTGAGTTCAGCTTGTGAAACTAAAACATCATCAACAAACGCTTTGCCATCAAGCACCCAAATAGAACCTTTATTTTTAAGCACGCTTACTCTGTACTCAAGTTTATCTCCCGGCTTTACCGGATTTCTAAATTTTGCACCGTCGATACTCATAAAATATACTACTTTAGAAGCAGCTTCTTCTTCAGTCATATCTCCCATGCTCTTAAATGCTAAAATACCGCCGGCCTGTGCCATGCCTTCTAATATCATTACGCCTGGGTAAATAGGGTGACCCGGAAAGTGTCCTTGAAAAACATTATCACCGATAGTTATGTTCTTATAACCGATTAAATATTCATTTTCTTTGATTTCCGTAACTCTGTCTAAAAGCAAAAAAGGGTAACGATGAGGTATAATTTTTTGAATTTCCGTAACATCCATAATCATAGCAGTAAAAACCTTCTTCATAAAATAAATCTTAGCTATTTTAGCAAAATAAATATTATATAATGATTAGTTTTTCTCTTGTGTCTTCATAAGTTGTTGCATCTATCTCTATTGTAAGTTTTGTTTGAGGCATAGTATCTACAACAATAATCGGAGATAAATCATAATATTTTGAAGATATTTTTTCTCTTAAAATCTGCTCATCTTCAATTTTTGGGGGATTGAAAATAAGCTCTTTTGTGCTTTTATAGTTTAAATTTAGCGTATTGTTTAAAAATTGTAATGTTACAAATTTTATCTCTTCACGATTGAAATAGCCGATACCATCATGATAAAACTCTATAATTCCTTGTGCTTTTTTCCTTGGCAGCGTCGAGTAGCTAAGAGCGTATGCAGGTATAACGAACTCTTTATTTAAGAGTTTAAAATTGAACTGGCGGTAATTTAAAAATTTCTCTCTTATTATTTTATAATTTATACCTTTATCTTCAAGTTCCATCCTATATGCGTACATTCTCAAGCGTTCTTCTATGGATGAGGGTTGGATTTGATTTGAGATAGGGCTAAACATCTCATCCATTAACCGCTCTTGTTGTTCTCTTTGTATGGTAAGTCCATATATACAACCGCAGTAGTCTTGACGATATAGCTGTTCTTCTTTTGTAACACGGCTTTGCTCTTGTGTGCCTCCGCCGACTCTATAATCAAACGATACAAACTCTATACCGTATGTTTTGTAAAATTCTTTACCTCTCTCTATTAACTGTTCTTGAGATTTAAGAGGACTCACAAGCAGAGTAGTAGTTATCTTTCGTTCGCCGATTTCAAGCGCTTTTTGAACACTTCTCTCAAATCTTTTATCGAAACATTTTGCACATCTAGCACCTTTTTCAGGCTCATTTTCGAGTCCTTTAACAGCTTGTATCCAATCTTCAAAGTCATATTCTCCCTCTAAGAGTTCAATATCGAGTTTTTTACAGCTGCGTTTAACATCAAGAAGACGAAGTTGATATTCAGAATATGGGTGGATATTTGGGTCATAGAAGAAGCCTAAAAGCTTCTCCTGCGGATACTCTTTTTGGAGTTTTTGTAAGAAAAAATGTGAATCTACGCTACAGCAGATATGTACTAGCATTTACTGATTTTCAAAAATCTCTATAGAGTTTATCTTGTCTTGCATTTTGATTTTATCAAGTGTAGCAAAGCTATCTTTGTCATCTTTTTCTATAGCGCCAAATACAGTATGAACACCGTCAAGATGAGGGCAAGGCACAAAACAGATAAAAAATTGGCTTCCGCCCGTATCTCTTCCTGCATGAGCCATAGAAATAGCTCCTCTTGTATGTTTTGAAGTGTTTTTTGAAGTCTCGCAAGCTATAGCCCAGTCAGGTCCGCCCGTACCCGTTCCGTGTGGGCATCCGCCTTGAGCCATAAAGTTTGGGATTACGCGATGAAAGTTAAGATTATTGTAAAAGCCCGTATTTGCCAAATGTGCGAAGTTTGCTACCGTATTTGGAGCTTCATGAGGAAATAGTTTTATCCACATATCACCTTTGCTTGTAGAGATTTTTGCCCATTGAAGCTTGCTTAATTCCTCTGCATTTAAATCATATTTTTTTAGTTTTCTGCCGAACATTTAGTACCTTTATATATTTTTTGCAATTATAGACTAAGTTTAATAATATATAATCCTATTTATGAAAATTCGTTTACTATTGCAAAATATTACTATAAGACAGGCCAATATTATTACCGTACTTGTATTAATGTTCTTTACAATAGTATTTGTAGGCTTGTTAGTAGAAGAAATATATAAAGATTATGAAAGAACGCTTACTCAAAGCGTATATCAAAATAGCGGTGAATTGTTAAACAGTGAGCTATTAACACAAAAGCAGCAAAAGTTAAAATCTGTTTTGATCAAGACCGTTTTAGTCATTATGACGCTCTCTTTTATCATATTTGGAGTTTTTTTAGGACTAAATACTCTTTTTAACAAACTTCTTCAACGAGATACGCAAACCTTTTTGGACTTTTTTAAGAATGCAGTAGATCATGAGATAGCAATAGATTCGTCTGCAATATTTTTTAAAGATTTTAAAATAATGGTCGGTTATGCAAACGAGATGGTTCAAAAAATAAATGAGCAAAAAAATGTTTTACGAGAATTAAATCAAAACCTTGAAGAGAGGGTCAAGAAAAAAACTGCCGACTTGCTTACTATAAATGAAAACTTAGAAAAAGAGAAGACTTTTTCGCAGGACCTTCTAAAATCTCAAAAGGAGTTTTTACGATATACGGTTCATGAAACAAATACACCTTTGAGCGTTATTTTAACAAGTATTGAGCTATATTTGATGAAACATCCAAAAGACAGGCAGCTATCAAAGATAGAGGCAGCCATTAAAAATATATTTAGTATTTACGATGATTTGAGCTATCTGGTTAAAAAAGATCAGGTGGAATATAAAAAAACTGCTATAAATTTAAATAATTTCGTAAGCAGCAGGATAGATTTTTTCTCTGAAGTTGCAGAGTTGTCGCTTCTTAGTTTTGAGTTTGAAGTGCCAATAGAGCAGCTTCATATATATTTTAATGAAACAAAACTTCAAAGAATCGTTGACAATACGCTTACAAATGCTATCAAATACACATTGGCGCATGAGAAAATTTATGTAAAACTTGTAAGAATGGGGGCAAATATTGAGCTTTTTGTTAGTTCTAAGTCAAAAATTATAAAAGATACTCAGAGAGTTTTTGAAGCATATTATAGAGAAGAAAAAAACAGGGAAGGGTTCGGGCTTGGGCTTGGGCTTGTAAAAAGTATATGTGATGAGGAGTTGGTAGATATAAGTGTTGCCTCTAATGATGCACTTACCACATTTGCTTATAAATTTAAGGCTATGGGGGATTGATGAAGATACTGCTTTTAGAAGATGAAGTAATGCTTAATGAATCAATTTGTGAGTATTTAGAGAGTGAAGGACATCAGGTAGATTCTTTTTTTGACGGGCTTGAAGCACTAAGGGTCATTAAAGAGAGAAACTACGACTTGCTTATACTTGATATAAATGTTCCAAATCTGGACGGTTTGAGCTTTTTAGAGCAAATGCACACTATTAAAATCCATACGCCGGCTATCTATATAAGTGCTTTGGTTGATATAGAAGATATCTCAAGAGCTTATGCGCTGGGATGTAACGACTATTTAAAAAAGCCTTTTCATCTTAAAGAGCTTTTGCTTCGTATCGACAGAGTTAAGATGTTGCAAAATGTACCAAGAGTACATTTGAGGCTTTCAAAAAATTACAGTTATGATCAAGAACACAGTGTGTTACTTTTTAACCAAGAACCACAAATACTTACTAAACGGCAATTTCAAATTATAGATCTTTTGTCAAGAAATCGTGGCAGAATAGTCGATTTTGAGCAGTTTCAAACATATGTATGGAGCGAACAGGTTGTCGATAATGCTACTATGAGAGCAGAAATAAATCGCCTCAAAAAAAATCTCAAAGAGGATTTTATTATAAATGTAAGAGGGATGGGGTATATGATCGACAAGCCGTAGCGCTTTTTAAAGAATGCTACTTTTTTACTCAACTGCTAAAACTTTTTCTTTTTTTATAAAAATTTCAATCAATGCTACGCTCATGCTACTATTATAACTTAATATTATTTTGTTGGACAACATAGGGAGAAAAAGGTATGAGAAAAAATTTGGTAATGAGCTTAACGGCATTTGTAACACTCTGTTGTGTAAATGCAATTGGGGCTGATGATATGAACTCAATGTTTAGCGAAGGAAAAGCAAGCGGACAAGCTAGAATGTTTTATATAGACAGAGAGTATCAAGGAAGCGCAGGAACAAGAACGCACAGGGGCTCAACGGCTATTGGCGGATATTTAAAGTATGAGACTGCAGATTTGAACGGTTTGAGTTTAGGTGCTGCATTTTACACAACGAATGAGGTTGATTCCAGAAAAACAAAAGATCAGACTCTTTTTGGTGTAGATAATGAAAACTACTCTATTTTGGGGGAAGCATATATTCAGTACAAATACGGCAATACTATATTTAAAGGCGGTCGCCAGAAGCTATCTACGCCGATGCTCTCAGATGATGATGCAAGAATGCTGCCTAGCTTATTTGAAGCGTATGTTATTACAAATAAAGATATAGCAAATACGACGCTTACTCTTGGACATGTAACAAAGTTTGCACAAGGAACATTCGGCAGAACTTATAATGCTGCATCAAGCAGTGCAAATGCGTTGTTGTCTGCAACATCCGGTTACTCTTATGTCGATAGTTTAAATCAAGTCGGAGAGTTTGAGAATGTAGGAACTTATGCTTTTGGTGAAAAAACAGATGGCATCACTATGGCATCTGTTACATATGCAGGAATTGAGAATTTAAAAATTGATCTTTGGGATTATTATGCTCATGATATTATGAACATAGTATATGGTGAAGCAAATTTTTCATGGAAATGTTTGGTTGCTGATACATTAAAACCATATGCAGGTGTACAAATCATTAAAGAGGATTCAATCGGGGATGAGTTTGGCGGTGAGATAGACAGTACTTATGCCGCGGCAAAACTTGGTGTGAAAGTACAAAATTTTGACCTCTCTTTCGCATACTCTAAAGCAGGTGATAACAGTGCGGCAGAAGCAACGGCAGGAGGTTTAGAAAATGCAGTTGTTTCTCCATGGGGCGGTATGCCGGCTTATACGCAAGGTATGGTAACGCGTCATATGTTTTTAGCAGGAACGGAAGCTAGTAAAATAGCGGCAGCATATAATTTTAAAGATATGGGCGCAAACTTAACTACAATTGCCTACTATACGGAGTTTGATATGGATGCAAACAGCGGATACGGAGTAAAGAGAACTGCGAGTGAAGCCGGTTTTGATGCTATCTACAATCCGCAAGCGGTAAAAAATCTGCAACTGCGTCTTCGTGGAAATTTTCCAAGAGGTTTTGCAGAAACAACAAGCGGTAAAACAGGTTGGAATGAGTACAGATTTATAGCAAACTATAATTTCTAAATAATTAAGTAAAAGGGAAGTAGATGAACAAAGAGACTGTTCAAAAAATAAAAGAAAATCCGGACTATAAAAAGCTTGTATCGACAAGAAATAGTTTTGCGGTAAAACTATCGATTTTAATGCTTGTAGTATATTTTGTATTTATACTTACTATAGCGTTTAATCCGGTTTTTTTAGGCTCGCCGCTCTCTAGCGGTTCGGTTACTACCGTAGGAATTCCTGTAGGTATGGGAATTATCGTGTTTGCGATAGTTTTAACAGGCATTTACACGCAAAGAGCAAACGGCGAGTTTGACGAGTTGTCAAACAGAGTCAAAGAATCTATTAGGGAGATATGATGAATAGAATAATAATATTTTTAATACTTTCATCTATTGTACTACTTGGAGCAGATGCAATTTCAGGAGAAGTTGAAAAACAAGCACTCAATATGTCTGCAATCGTTATGTTTTTAATCTTTGTCGGGGCGACTCTTGGTATCACTTACTGGGCTGCAAAAAAGACTAAAAGTGCAAAAGATTTCTACACGGCAGGTGGAGGTATCACAGGCTTTCAAAACGGTATGGCAATTGCGGGTGACTATATGTCTGCCGCTTCGTTCTTAGGAATCTCCGGTCTTGTTTATATGAAAGGTTATGACGGCCTTATATACTCTATAGGGTTTTTAGTCGGTTGGCCTATTATACTATTTATGATAGCAGAGCCTCTTAGAAATCTAGGAAAATACACTTTTGCCGATGTTGCTTCATACAGACTTCAGCAAACGCCTATCCGTACTTTAGCTGCTTCAGGTTCTATTGCAACGGTTGTTTTGTATCTAATAGCACAAATGGTAGGAAGCGGAAAACTTATACAGTTGCTATTTGGGCTCTCTTATGAGATGGCGGTAGTACTAGTCGGTGTTCTTATGATTCTCTATGTTGCATTTGGCGGTATGCTTGCAACAACATGGGTTCAAATAATTAAAGCATTTTTGCTGCTCTCCGGTGCAACATTTATGGCGATTGCAGTTATGGCGCATTATGACTTTAGTTTCGGGTCGCTATTTACGCATGCAACAGAGTTAAAAGGTGAGGCTATTATGAGTCCCGGTGGACTTGTAAGTGACCCTATATCGGCGATTTCACTTGCGATTGCGCTAATGTTTGGAACGGCTGGTCTTCCGCATATTTTGATGAGATTTTTCACGGTAAATGATGCAAAAGAGGCAAGAAAATCAGTTTTCTATGCAACAGGATTTATCGGGTATTTTTATATTCTTACATTTATCATCGGTTTTGGTGCTATCGTTATGGTATTTCAAAAACCTGAGTATTTGGATGCTGCAAAACATGCAGTAGATGGAACTTTCCCGATACTCGGCGGAAGTAATATGGCAGCAATTCACTTAAGTCACGCAGTAGGCGGCGACTTTTTCTTAGGTTTTATCTCGGCAGTTGCGTTTGCTACTATTTTGGCGGTTGTATCAGGCCTTACTTTAGCGGGTGCTTCTGCAATCAGCCACGACCTTTATGCTTCGGTATTTAGAAAAGGCAGAGTTGACTCTATGACTGAGATGAGAGTCTCTAAAATGGCTACCATTGCTCTTGGTATCATCGCTATCATAGTCGGTATAGCATTTGAGAACCAAAATATTGCGTTTGTTGTCGGTCTTGCGTTTGCAATTGCTGCATCTGCAAACTTCCCGATTCTTGTTCTCTCGATGTACTGGAGAAAACTCACGACTAGGGGTGCTGTTATCGGCGGTGCATTAGGTCTTGGAAGTGCTGTGCTTCTAGTGATTTTAAGCCCTGTCGTTTGGAAAAGCATACTTGGAAATGCTGAGGCAATTTTTCCTTATGAGTATCCGGCACTCTTCTCTGTAACGCTTGCGTTTGTCGCAACTTGGTTCTTCTCTATAACGGACAAGTCACAGGCTGCTAAAGATGAACAAGAGCTATTTGATGCTCAGTTTATCAGAGCGCAAACAGGTATCGGTGCCGAGGGTGCAAGTAGTCATTAATATTTCTTTTCTTCAAAGAGCTTTCTTTGAAGAAATAAGCTTTTATTGAGGTTAAGTTTATGAGTATATCGGAACAAAGAAAACTTATCGAGTCTATTCATCCCTTTGAACTGTTAAGTTCTGTTACTATGGATAGTTTGATGAGAAAAATAGACATAGCATACTACCCAAAAGATACTCTGCTTATCTCGAAAAATCTCCCTTCCGTTGCATTTTACATTATCATAAAAGGCTCTGTTAAAGAGATAATCGAGTCTGAAATACATACTGTTTTCTCAAACGGCGATAGTTTTGATGCAGATGCTCTCATCTATGAAAAATCAAGCAGTGACTTTATAGTCGATGAGGACCTTATTTGCTATGAGATTAAAAAAGAGGATTTTTTAGATCTTTTGCAAGATAAAAGAGTTCAAGCATACTTTCTTCAAGATTTCGTATCTCGCCATCAACAGCTAAAAAACTACGCAACTCAAAGCGAGTTAACCCCTTTTCTTATTTCAAGAGTAAGCGATATATTTTTGCATAATGCTTGTATAGTAGATGAGAGAGTATCTATATACGATGCCCTAAAAAAGCAAAAAGAGTTAAAATCAAGTGCTATTATAGTTGAGAAAAACGGCTCTTTTGGCATAGTTACGGATAGCGACTTAAGACAAAAAGTGCTTCTTGGCGGTATAGGAGTAGTAGAACAAATAGGTGCTATTGCAAACTATAATTTAGTAAGTGTAGATATAAACGACTTTTTATTTAATGCACTACTGCTTATGACCCAAAAAGAGATAAAAAGAGTCGTAGTAACAAAAGATAATGAGATAGTAGGTATATTAGAACAGCTAGACCTTCTTAGCTACTTTGCAAGCCATTCACACCTCATAGCGCTTAAAATCGATAGAGCGCAAAAGCTTCAAGACCTAAAAGAGATAGGTGATGAGTTTAAAAATCTCATAATCCTACTGCGTGCAAAAGGCGTAAAGGTAAGATACATCACAAAACTTATCTCCTCACTTAACGAAAAGATATATAAAAAACTATTTGATATGTGTGTGAATGATGAGCTAAGAGGTAGTTGTGCACTTATAGTTATGGGCAGTGAGGGCAGAGAAGAACAGACTGTAAAAAGCGATCAAGATAATGCACTTATCATAAAAAACGGTGTTGATGAGAAACTTTTTGTAGAGCCTATGATGAAGTTAAACAGCTATCTCATAGAGCTTGGTTTTCCAAAATGCAGTGGCAATGTTATGGTAAGTAACGAGGTTTGGAGAAGAAGTGTTGCTTCATATAAGAGTCTCATAGATAAATGGGCTTATGATATGAGTGAAGATAGTGTACAAAACTTAAGTATATTTATGGACTCAAAATGTGTTGCAGGCGAGGACTCTTTGCATTTAGAGCTAAAAGAGTATTTGCAAAGCAATTTTAAAGCAAGAGATGATGTTTTGGCACACATGGCAAAAGCAGTGCTGAACTTTGAAACACCGCTTGGCATATTTTCTGGATTTGTTTTAGAGAGAGAACACGACAACAGACTAGATCTTAAAAAAGGAGGAATATTTGCTTTAGTACACGGTATAAGAACACTTAGCCTTGAAAACGGTATAGGCGTTACAAATACTATAGAGAGAATCAAAGAGTTAAATAATATTGGGGTGATTGATAAAACATTTGCAACCGAGCTTATCGAGAGTTTTGATACTCTTAGTTCTATTCGCTTAGGTGCGATGCTAGAAGCAAAAAATTTAGATGAGAGTAACTATATAAATCCTAAAAAACTTGAGAAAATTCAAAGGGATTTACTAAAAGATAGTTTTAAAATCATAAATAAATTTAAAAAGTTTATTAGCTTTCATTTTCATTTGAGTATGGTAGTTTGATGTTCTCTTCATTTTTACATAGTATAAAATCATCTATAAATCACTCAAATCTCAAAGATAGAAATTTTGATTTTTTATTTGAAGAAGACAAAAGCGGTGAGATGGTTGTTATAGATACCGAAACAACTGGGCTAAACCCTAAAAAAGATGAGATACTCTCCATCGGTGCTGTAAAGATAAAAGAGAACAAAATAATAACATCTCAAACTTTTGAGGTATTTATAAAAAATACCAAAGATATAGATCATAAAAGCATAGGCTTACACGGTATTCGTCCATGTGATTTAGAAAATGCCAAATCAAGCGATGAGGCTATTATAGAGTTTTTGGAGTTTGTAGGCTCAAGAACATTAGTCGGGTACTACTTGGAGTTTGATGTGGCTATGATAAATAGATACATAAAGCCTATGCTTGGAATCACACTTCCAAATAAAATGATAGAAGTATCAGAAATTTACTTTGATCGGACGATTACATTAATTCCGCAAGGAAATATTGATTTGCGGTTTGATACAATCTTGAAAAAGTGCGGTGTCCCAAACATGGGACAACACAATTCCGTCAATGATGCAATCATGACGGCTATGATATATTTAAGTCTTACTTTTTCAAAGAAAAAGTGAGTCTCTGCCTTGCAAGAGGCAAGCTTTAGTACCACAGCGGCAAGCGTAGATGTCGGAATTACTTCCGACATCGTTTTAAAATTAAATAAGAACAAGGAGAAAAGAAATGAATAGAGAAGTTTTTAAACCAAACCCAGAGTTTAGCAAAAATGCTAGAATAAAAAATATGTGTGAATACAATGAGTTGCAAGATTTTGCGATGAGAGACTATGAGGGTTTTTGGGGAAGTTACGCAAAAGAGAAGCTAGAGTGGATGGTGCCTTTTACTAATGTACTTGATGAGAGCAACGCACCGTTTGTAAAGTGGTTTGAAGGCGGAAAACTCAATGTTTCAGTTCAGTGTATAGACAGACACCTAAACAGCCGCAAAAACAAAGCTGCGATTATTTTCGAGGGTGACAGAGGCGACAAGCAAATCATCACATATCTAGAGCTTTACTACAATGTAAACAAGTTCGCAAACCTGCTCAAAAATGAGTTTGGCGTACAAAAAGGCGATAGAGTAGTTATCTATATGCCGATGATTCCTGAAGCGGCTTATGCGATGCTTGC
>JAUPKZ010000095.1 GCA_030837195.1 Campylobacterota bacterium | reverse complement strand
ACAAAACACCAAACTTTACCTACGGTATGATTTGTCAGAACATTACCCGCGTCATCTCTCATCTCTTCGCAGTTTCCGTGGTCTGATGTGATAACTACCGCATAACCCTTTTCTTTTGCTTTTTGAAGTATCTTTCCTAACTCTGTATCTACCGTATTTACGGCAATCTTTGCTGCTTCAAAATCTCCGGTATGTCCGACCATGTCGCCGTTTGCAAAGTTTACGACTATAAAGTCATACGCATCATCCATACCCTTTAGAACTACTTCACCGACTTCCGGTGCGCTCATTTGCGGTTTTTCATCGTAAGTTTTTACATTTGGAGAAGGGATTAGAATCCTTGTCTCATTCTCATACGGTTCATCAATTCCGCCGTTAAAGAAAAATGTTACATGAGCGTATTTTTCAGTCTCGGCAGTGTGAAGCTGTCTCAAACCTGCTTTTGATATAACTTCTGCTAGAGTATTTACAGGAGAATCTTTTTTAAATAGCACCGGGTAAGCAAAACTCTTGTCATACTCCGTAATCGTGGCGATATGCAACTTTTTAAACTCTCTTGCAAAACCGCTAAAATTTCTATCTCCAAGAGCAGTGACAAGCTCTCTCATACGGTCACTTCTATAGTTTATAGTTAAAATTCCATCTCCATCTCTCATGCCACCATAAGAGCCAAATGCCACAGGTTCTATAAACTCATCAGTTACATTTTTTTCATAAGATGCGTCGATGTATGAGGCAGGATTCAAGTCGGTTTTAGGCGTTGCGTCCACCATCGCCTCATACCCTTTTTGCACCCTCTCCCAGCGGTTATCTCTATCCATAGAGTAAAAACGACCTGAAATGGTAGCTATTTTGATATTTTCGTTTGTATGATTGACAACTTGTTCTAAATATTTTTTTGCAGAGGTAGGAGAGACATCCCTACCGTCTGTAATGAGATGCAAAAAGACCTCTTTACCCTCACATGCTGCCAAATCCGCTATACCCATAAAATGATCTATGTGTGAATGGACACCGCCGTCACTCATAAGCCCAACAAGGTGAAGTCTATTTGATTTTTCAAGAAGAGCTTTAAACTCTGGATTCTCTTTAAATCTATTTTCATTTAAAAAAAGAGAAATTTTTACCAAATCTTGATATAGAACTCTCCCGCTTCCTATGCACATATGCCCAACTTCGGAATTACCCATCTGACCTTCAGGCAAACCGACACTAAGCCCGAATGTGTCTATAAGAGAGTGCGGAGTTTTTTGAAATAACTCATCATAAGTAGGTTTTTTTGCATGATGAAATGCGTTATAATCTATCTTTGAACTATACCCTATGCCATCCGTTATAACTAATAGAGCTTTTCTTGACAATTTTTTCCCTTGATATTAAAAGTTTGTCGCAATTATACTATAATACCGTTTTTATTTTATAAACCGACCTTAACAAGGATACCAAACTTTGCTGTACTGGCTCTCTGAATTATTCAATATACATCTTCTTGGTTACATTACTATAAGGGCTGGTTTTTCCTTTTTTATAGCTCTGTTTTTTACTCTTTATCTAATGCCCCGTTTTATAAAATGGGCACAAAAGACATCAAGCGTTCAACCTATCAACGAATGGGCACCACAAAGACATCAGGGAAAAGCCAAAACACCTACAATGGGCGGTATAGTTTTTATATTTTCAACTATTGTAGCCTCATTATTCACCATAAAATTTACAAATATTTATGCGGTAGGTGCCGTAATTACACTTGTGCTGTTTGCTTTCATAGGATTTCAAGATGACTACGCAAAAATAAAAAAAAGCCAAAATCTAGCAGGCCTTAAAGCAAGAACAAAACTCTTATTTCAAACATTATTTGCATTTTCAATAGCTCTTTCTTTATACCTTATTAGCGATTTTAACACTCAGCTATATGTGCCTTTTGTAAAAAATCCTATTGTCGATATGAAACTATTTGCCGTTATTTTTTGGACGATTGTCATCATAGCCTCATCTAATGCGGTAAATCTAACAGACGGACTTGACGGGCTTGCTACGGTTCCATCCATAGCAGCTCTTGTCTCGTTTAGCATTATTATTTACATAACTGGAAATGTAACTATTAGCTCATACCTTCTTATGCCAAATATCAATATAGGAGAAGTGGCAATAGTTTCAAGCGCTTTAATCGGGGCTCTTACCGGATTTTTATGGTATAACTGCCATCCTGCGGAAGTCTTTATGGGAGATAGCGGTTCGCTTACAATCGGCGCTTTTTTGGGGTACTTGGCGATAATCTCCAAAAATGAGATTCTTCTTTTGCTCATCGGCTCTATATTTGTCATAGAAACCCTATCCGTAATCCTTCAAGTCGGAAGCTACAAACTTAGAAAAAAGAGAGTTTTTTTAATGGCTCCCATACACCACCATTTCGAGATGAAACAGTGGGCGGAGAACAAGATAATCGTTAGATTTTGGATAATTTCTATGCTCTCAAACATCATTGCACTCATAACTCTAAAGATAAGATAATGCAAAGAGTTTCACTATTTGGCTACGGCAAAACAACACAAGCATTAGCAAAAATATATCCTAATGCCATTTTTTATGATGATAAATGCACAAAACCGTTTATAGACCAAAACGGACACAAAGTAAAACCATCAAGCGATTTTGAGTCGTTATACTCAGATTTGGAAATAACATCTCCGGGAATTGCACCATCGCATCCCCTTATACAAAAAGCAAAAAATCTCATAAGCGAATATGATATTTTTACAAATACTACACCTCTAAAAATCTGGATAAGCGGAACAAACGGCAAAACGACAACTACGCAAATGAGCGATTTTTTACTAAAAGACAAAGGGAGTCAAGCGGGCGGAAATATAGGCACTCCTTTAGCCGACCTAGACAATAGTTCTTCTATATGGGTGCTTGAGACTAGCTCTTTTACTATGCACTATACAAATAAAGCAAAACCGAATATATATGTTCTACTCCCTATAAAACCCGATCATTTAACTTGGCACGGTGATATGCAAGAGTACATAAATGCAAAACTAAAGCCTCTTGCTATGATGAGAGAGGGCGAAATAGCCATCATTCCTGATGAGTACAAAGATACAAAAACCTCAGCGCATTTAGTCACATATAAAAGTATAGACGATATAGCCGCATATTTTGATATAGACACTTCAAAAGTAAAATTCAAAGGTGCATTTTTGATGGATGCGCTGCTTGCTATGGCGGTTGATAAAATACTATTTGATAGAGTAGATTATGATAAAATAAACTCTTTTGTCATAGACCCTCATAGGCAAGAAGAGCTAAGAGATGCTAAAGGGCGGGTTTGGGTAAATGATACAAAAGCAACAAATATCGATGCCGCGGTTGCTGCACTAGAGAGATATAAAAACTCTTTTATCCATCTTATACTAGGCGGAGACGACAAAGGGGTGGACTTAAACGAGCTCTTTGTGTATATGAAAGATAAAACATTAAAAATTTACAACATAGGCTCAAATAAAGAAAAGCTCTCAAATTTGGCAAAAGAGTACAATATAGAATTTGAGCTTTGCAAAAACCTAGAGGATGCAGTAGCGCGCATAGACAAAAACCTAAAAGATGATGAGATTGCGCTTCTCTCCCCTGCAGCTGCAAGTCTTGATGAATTTAAGTCTTACGCACATAGAGGAGATTTATTTAAATCAAAAGTAAAAGAGCTAAAGTGAAGAGAGTTGCTATATTGGCATCACACAACGGAAGCGGTTTTGTTGCACTTTATGAAGCCCTGCAAAGAGGTGAAATCTCCATTGAAATCCCTTTGGTTATTTCAAATAATTCTAATGCGCAAGTCTTACAAAACGCAGCCGCTTACGGCATTGACAACTTTGTTATAAACTCAAAAACAGCAGATGCCCCGGATGAAAAAATTGAACAACTTTTATATGAGTATGAATGTAACTATATTTTTTTATCCGGATATATGAAAAAAGTCGGTGAAAACATAACAAAAAATTTTCAAGTTATAAACTCTCATCCTGCACTTCTTCCAAACTACGGCGGAGCAGGGATGTATGGTCGCTTTGTCCATGAAGCCGTTATAAAAAATAGAGAAAAACAAAGCGGCGTAACAATCCACATAGTCAATGACCGCTACGATGAAGGTGAGATTATTTTACAAAGAAAACTCCTTCTTACTCAAAATGAGAGCGTAGAATCTCTGGAAACAAAGATCAAAGAACTTGAGCAAATCACAATTGTAGAAGCATTTAAAAACATTTAAGAAAAAGACTCATAAGCTAACTTTCAGTACCTAAGAGATATAATTGCGCTCTTAAAAGATGGCCAATTAGCTCAGTCGGTAGAGCAAATGACTGAAAATCATTGTGTCCTTGGTTCGATTCCGAGATTGGCCACCACCTTTTATTGACATCGTCATTCCAAACTTGATTTGGAATCTTTTTATTTATGGCCAATTAGCTCAGTCGGTAGAGCAAATGACTGAAAATCATTGTGTCCTTGGTTCGATTCCGAGATTGGCCACCATCTCTTTAAAAAAACCCGAATTTCCACCGTAATTTATACACCAAATGGCAACTCGTTTTCTACACAAATCGCGCCAATCGCCCATTCAAATATCTGCACACTCCGCACATCTTATTTTAACCCATCCCTTGCTTTTTTGTGGTACAGAAGGTTTTCCACAATTTTCACAAATATTTTCACTCTCTTCTTCTGCTTTTTCTATAAGTTCGTCAATTTCTTTGCCAAATGCTCCATGAGCATAAAATCGAAGGCTACCAAACTTTTCTTTGACTTGCACTACCTGAATATTTAGTTCTGGATCACTATCTAATATCCTTTGAATATCTCCTGATAGTTTGGAGATAAGAGGATACCATCCTTTGCCACATTCGAACCCGAAGCATAATAGTGACTGCATTGGATCATAGGGAGGGACTCCGTATATCTGCGGGTACTTTTCAATGATGTCTATTGCTTTAAATCCAAAAAGCTCAAAACTAGCTTCATCTGCTTTATCGCTTAAATCTACAATATAGTCAAAATGTTCTGGTTCATCAACATCTGTGATGAGCCCTTGTTTTTGTTTTTCATCAAGATATTCCGCTAGTCTTAGCGGGTTTGTGAATTTC
>JAUPKZ010000094.1 GCA_030837195.1 Campylobacterota bacterium | reverse complement strand
GAGATTGCAGCAGCGGCAGAACATCTAAACTCTATGACGGATACTCTGCATACTAAACTTGAAACATTTAGGACTTAAGAAAATTGTCCTAATCGGTGCCTCTACGGGAGGACCGGGACAAATACAAAAAATCATCACTTCTTTGCCGTGCCTCGTTAATACATCTATAATAGTGGCGCAACACATGGCAACCGAATTTCTGCCGAGTTTTGTAAAAAGGCTTCAAGAATCTAGCTCAAACCCAATAAGCATTGCCGAAAATAATGATATGCTTCTTAGTGGGCATATATATTTTTGCAATGGAAAAACGCAAGTTGATGTAAAAAATTCTTCTTTTTATTTTATAAGCGATGCTTCGTACACTAATGGATACAACCCAAATATCAACTCTATTTTTACTTCGCTATCTAAATATACGGGTAGTTTTGATTTGCTTGGAGTTATTCTTACGGGCATAGGAGACGATGGGGTAGATGGATGCAAGCAACTAGCTATCAACGGAGCAAAAACTCTTACAGAAACCTCGCAAAGCGCCATTGTTGATGGTATGCCGTTTCGCGCAAGAGAGTGTGTGCCAAATATAACCGTACAAAAAATTGATGATATAATAAGAACTATAAAGGAGTTTTGTTACTAATGTTTGGATTTTTTGAAAAAAAAGAGTCATCTCTGGCCGATTCGGCAAAAACACCTCCAAAAGAAGATTTCACCGACATAGACACTATTGCTAAATATTTTAAGAATGAAACGGGTGTGACTTTTGATAAACAGGTCTCTATTTTAAACAATAAGGTAGTAACTTTTTGCAGACAAAGAGAGATATACTCATTTAAACAGCTACTAGATATAGTAAAATGCGATAGCAACACAAAACAAGAGCTTATTGACTATCTAACGACTAATGAGACTTTTTTTTATAGAGAGTTTAAACAAGTTGAAGAACTTGTTGCACTGGTCAAAAAACAACATACCAAAGTTGATATACTATGTGCTCCATGTGCCACCGGCGAAGAACCATACAGTATTGCAATTGCTTTGCTTGAAGCAGGCGTAACACCGAACAATTTCCATATAACGGGTATTGATATTAATGCCGATGCCATAAACAAAGCAAAGCAAGCGCTCTACAAAGAGAGAAATGTTAGAAACCTCTCTGCCAATGTCATTGATAGATATTTTACAAAAAAAGATACTCTATTTATTTTATCGGAGAGTGTAAAATCGCTAGTTTCTCTTAGAGTTATCAATCTTTTTGATACTTCTTTTAGACATATAGGAAAATTTGATTTCATCTTTTCTAGAAATATGCTTATCTACTTTGACAAGGAAACAAAGCTAAAAGCTAAAGAGATTTTGGAGAGTTTAAGAAAAAATCCAAATCAAGAAGTGTTTTTCGGACACGCGGATTTATTTTAGGATTTAGGCGCAAAGCGCGCCTAATATAAAGCTTTTTTTAGACGCGAGCTTCTTCACGACGCTGTAAATACGCCCAGTTTGCGTCAACTCTCTCTTGCCACTCTTTTATAAGGTACTTATACTCATCTTTAAAAAGGTGCTTGAAACGGCCTTGAGCAGCCAAATACTCCTCAACAGGAACAACATTTTTAGGTCTGTATGTAATATTTAACTCTCTTCCGTCAATAATTTCATAAAGAGGAAAAACTAAAGAATCGGTAGCAAGATCTGCTAAATGCATAGTATCTTTAGGGTCAAATTTCCACTCTGTCGTACAAGGTGAAACAGCGTTTATAAATACAGGACCTTCAACTGCAAAGCCATGTTGAATTTTCTTTACCATATCTTTCCATTTGTTTGGAGAGACTTGAGCAGCATAAGGAATTCCATGTGCCGCCATAATAGTCATCATATCTTTTTTATTTTTCTTCTCGCCGTAGCTAACTTTTCCAGCAGGAGAAGTTGTAGCAGAAGAACCTATTGGAGTAGATGAAGATCTCTGCCCGCCTGTATTTGCATACACTTCATTATCTAAGACTATATGCATTATATTGTGACCGCGCTCCATACATCCGGATATCCACTGAAATCCTATATCGTAAGATGCACCGTCTCCCGCAAAAGAGACAAACTTAGGATTTCTATCAGGCTGCTTTAGGCGACCTTTTTTCTTTAGTGCCTTATACATCGACTCGGCACCTGCAACTGCCGTTGAACTATTCTCAAAACCGATATGAATCCAAGATGCATCCCATGAAGTATATGGATAAACTGCCGTACAAACTTCTAGACATCCGGTTGAAGCCGAGAGAACCATATCATCATTCGTAGCATTTAGAACTTCTCTGACGATAATTGAGTGCGCACATCCCGGACATAAAAGGTTTGCTCCCTCAAAGCGATCCGCAGATGTTGAGAACTCTTTTAAGTTTTTAATTTTTTTCATTTCACTCACGCTTTTCTCCTTATAAAAATGCCAATTTCGGTCCACGAACACCGATAAATTGTTGTAATTGAGTTGTTACTTTGCCGGCATCAACATTTGCTTGCAACTCTTTAAAAAGAGCTACTAAATGTGCTTTTGTTAAGTCGCGTCCGCCCAAACCGTATATATATCCAGAAAGAAGAGCTTTTGTGTCAGTGTTAAAAAGCGCACCTGCTACTTCATTAAAAAGCATTCCCGCAGCCCCGTTTGGAGATGAACGATCTAGCGTCGCTATAGCTTTTACGCCTTTTAGTGCATCTGCTATTTGAAAAAACGGAAAAGGACGAATTACACGAAGTCCTACAACTCCTGCTTTAATCCCCTGCGCTCTCATCTCTTTTGCAACCTCTCTAGCCGTCTCAACTGAAGTACCTAAACAAACAACGCACACATCCGCATCATCCATATCATACTTTTCTACAGGAGTATATTTACGACCTGTTAGTTGTGCAAATTCTGCAAATACCGACTCGATTTTAGGCATAACTTTTGTCATAAGATCGTTATGCTGACGCGCTTTATGTTCAAAATGCCAATCCTCTTCGGTTTGAACACCGTGAGTTACTGGATGCTCAAAGTCAAGCATATCATTCATAGGCTTATACTGACCAACGAACGCATAAGCTGCATCATCGGATAGCGGTTTTACGCCTTGTGCGGTATGAGAAGTCATAAAACCGTCTTGATTTACGATTGCAGGCAATCTTACGCCATGATCTTCAGAAACTCTAAATGCAATAAGATTTAAGTCATAAACCTCTTGCGGGCAAAACGCATCAAACTGTACCCAACCGCTGTCACGAATCATATACATATCTGAATGGTCGCCGTTAACATTTAGCGGAGCCGCCAATGCACGGTTTACAAGATTTAACACAACAGGCAATCTCATTCCAGATGCTTGATAAAGCGTCTCAGACATAAGCGCAAGCCCTTGAGAAGATGTAGCAGTCGCCACCCTTCCGCCTGCTGCTGCTGCACCGATACATGCACTCATTGCCGCATGTTCCGACTCAACCATAACAAATTCGCCCTCTACATAGCCATCTGCCGTAAATTGCGCATAACCTTCAACGATAGGAGTTGAGGGTGTAATAGGATATGCAGCAACAACATCAACTTGAGCTTGTCTTAGTGCTTGAGCAGCTGCAAAGTTACCATCCCATACTTCAATTTCTCTTAATTCCATTTTATCAAATGCCATTACGCTTCCTTTTCATCTTTTTTTGGCCACGAAGCTATTTCAGTCTCTTCGTCTGCTTGTTCTGGGAACATTAGAAGTGATTTAGGGTTTGTAGGACAAACCTCAACGCAAATTCCACACCCTTTACAGTGATCCATATCGATACCTATTAGTTTTTGGTCTCTTGAAATTATTGAAACATCCGGACAATATACCCAACAAAACTGACAGTCAATGCAGTAATCTTTGTTAAATACAGGCTTAATCAATCTCCAATCTGCAACGCTTGCAGTATATGAACTATTTTCCGAATAGTCACGATTTTCTTGTCTTGTGCCGGCGATATCATCTATTTTACCGTTAAAAGTACGAAGCATAGCCCCGATTTCAAATTCATCCCATCCTTTTTTTGCCATAACCCGATCCTTACTTTACTTCATCGTATGCGCGTTGTATTGCAAGCATATTCGCATCGATAATTTTTTGTGGTAATTTTCCAAGAACTCTTTTCATGCTCTCTTTAAAAAACTCTATGTCATACATTCCGGAAATTTTCATAAATGCACCTAGCATCGGAGTATTTGGAATTGCACGCCCTATTGTCTCATTTGCAATCGTTATGCAATCAACCGTGTAAACTTCTTTTCCATCTAGTTTTGGTTGCGCTTTTTTTAACTCTTCGGTAGTCATATGCGTTGTAATAATGTACTTTGTACTATCTTTATGATTTATTGTAACGTCTGTTGTTATTGCCAATGCAGGGTCAATTACAAAAACATAATCAGGTTCCATGTATTTTTCGTGATTCATAATTACTTTATCATCTACACGGTTATACGCCGTCATGGCAGCTCCACGCTTTGCAGACCCGTAAAATGCAAACGCCTGCACCTGCTTGCCGGTTGTAGAAATAACATCTGCCAGACCTTTAGCGCCGGTTACTGCACCTTGTCCTGCACGACTATGCCATCTTATCTCTAGCATAAACTCTCCCTTTTAATTTAAATATACAAGAACCATCAATTCTATTTTGCTCCTTATTTTAGACAAGTTGCTCTTAAATATAGCTTGATGGTTTGTTCTTTTTTAAGAAGTAAGAAAAGTGTGTTGTTTTTTCCTATCTTGGAGATACGCCGCCGCTTCAAGCGCGTCATTTAATATAACATTTGTAAACTTTTTTAATGTCTCCAAATTATCATAGCCGCTCAGCACGGCAATGGAGTTTATATTTGCATTTTTTGCGGCAATTAGGTCCAGTTTTGTATCTCCTATCATCCACACCTCTTTGTTGTGCGCCCCAAGCCACTCAAGTGCCTTTAGTATCGGCTCTGCGTGGGGTTTTGGGTTCTCTACGTCTTCTCTGCCGATGAGCACGTCAAAATGCTCCATAAGCCCAAAATGCTCCATCAATATCCTTGAGTATTGTCCTGTTTTTGTAGTGACAATTCCAAGTGTTGCAAACTCTTTTGCAAGCAAAACAGCCTCTCTTGCATTTTTTAAAAGCTCTGTTTTTTGT
>JAUPKZ010000093.1 GCA_030837195.1 Campylobacterota bacterium | reverse complement strand
CACCGTTCCGTTTTTTCTATACTGTAACCAAAAAGAGCTAAGCGAACCTATGAGAGAAGATTTAAAAGAAATTTTGATATCTGTATTTAAATAGTTATAACTTTAACTCTTTAAATGCTAAAATAATAAACTTATAAACGGAGAGTCGATTGAAAAATAGTTCAGAAGTATTGGCGAGAAAATATAGACCTGTTACTTTTGACGAGTTGATAGGTCAAGAGAGCGTTTCACAAACTCTCTCACTTGCTCTTGATACAAATAGACTATCTCACGCCTATCTATTCTCCGGACTTAGGGGAAGCGGTAAAACTTCTACCGCACGCATCTTTGCTAAGGCGCTTCTTTGCGAAGCCGGCATAAGCCATAAACCGTGTCAAACTTGTCAAAGCTGTGTTATGGCTCTTGAGGGTCGCCACATAGATATCATAGAAATGGATGCTGCATCAAATCGCGGTATAGACGATATTCGCGAGCTTATAGAACAAACAAAGTATAGACCGGCATCTTCAAGATTTAAAATATTTATCATAGATGAAGTGCATATGCTAACACCTCAAGCATTTAATGCCCTGCTTAAAACACTGGAGGAGCCTCCGTCTTTTGTGAAATTTATACTAGCCACTACGGACCCACTGAAACTACCCGCAACAATTCTTAGCCGAACTCAGCACTTTAGATTTAAATCTATTGCGCAAAACAAGATAGTCGAGCATTTGGCACATATTTTAAATATTGAATCTATAAAGTACGAAAAAGAGGCTCTTGAGATACTCTCCCGCAGTGGCGGCGGAAGCCTTAGAGATACCCTAACTCTGCTTGATCAGGCTATTATATACTCAAAAGGTTTTGTAGATGTAACAACCGTAACGGATATGCTCGGGCTCGTAGATCCAAAATTTATAAGTGAGCTATTTGACGCCGTTTTTTCTAAAAACTACACTGCATTGCTTGAACAAACTGCTTTTTTACAAGAGTATGAGCCGGAGATGGTTATAAATGAACTAATAGCTTATCTAAAAGATAAAATGTATCTGTTAGACCCTCGCTATTCTACACTTGTACTTGATAGATTTTTTAGAATTCTAAGCGAATCAAAACAACTTCTTAGCATAAATGCCGATGGATCTTTTGTTCTTTCGCTTATATTTTTTAAGATGATTGAAGCACTGAAAATAAAAGAAGTAGATGAAATGATAGAATCTCTGCAAAAAGAGATTTATACTCATTCAATACCATATAATACTCATCGCTCCATACAAAAGGATAGTGATATTCTAAAAGAAGAAGAGCCTGTTTTACAAAATATCATCCCAAAAAAAGAGGCAAGCGAACTAAAGAGTTTTGAAAGTCTTGTGCTAAAGATAAAAGACAGAAATTTTGAACTTGGCGAATGCTTTAATAAAAGTATAAAATTTATCTCTTTTGAAGATGGCGTGCTTAGCTGGGAAAGCTGTGCGGATGACGAATGTAAAAAAACTCTCACACACGGTTATGGAGTCATAAAACAACTCGTTAGAGAGATATTTGGGTTTGAAACAAAAATCAAGCATGAGGCTTGCCAAAAGGCAGAAGAACAAGAAAAAGAGCTTTGTTATGAAGATACGGCTTCCATGATAGAAGATGCGGAGATTGGCGGAAGTTTTAGCTGTATCACACAACCTCAAAGCTCTCAAACATCCACAAAAGAGATTAACGGAGCAGAGATACTAGAAGAGCCTATGGTACAAAAAGCCATAGAGTATTTTGAAGCTAAAAAGGTAACTATTCAGTCAAAAATCTAGCGCTTTATCATACTATCTATTTCAAAGCTAAAAACTGATCCTTTTGCAAATTCAGACTCTATTTTTAGTGATGAACCGAGAGATTTTAGTATAAACTTAACCATTGCAAGACCAAGCCCCATAGAGTTATCCCAGCTGTTTCTATCGACTCTGTAAAACTTAGTCGTTATCTTGTCTAAATGCTCCTCTTTTATGCCTATCCCGTTATCTATGACAAACAACTTTTTATCTTTTAGCCTTATTGTAACATTGCTATTTGAGTATTTGAGGGCATTGTCAACCAAATTTATAAGCACTAACTCTACCATTGTTTTATCGGTATATACAATCTCTTCATCAACTTCGACAATAACATCGCGGTTTTTATACTTTAACAATAGGTTTGATGCTACTTCACTGCAAAGCTGTTTTATGTCAAATTCACTTTTATTGATAGTCAAATCCCCATTTTCAAGCTTTACCGAAAGAGCAAGACGGTCTAGCATTCTAGATATTTTCTCGCCGTTAGCGCTTATCTTTTCTAAAAACTTATCTCTTACGCTTTTTGGCATATCGCTATCGTCTTGAATTGTTTGAGCATAGCCTAAAATTGCCGCAACAGGGTTTTTAAATTCGTGTGAAAGAGCTGAGAGTATATCATTTCTTTGTTTATTTATAAGCCTAAGCTTTGCCATATTTTTGATCTTTTTCTTCTCATTTTTGCTCAATTTTTTAACTAAATTTTTCAAGTAAAGAGAGATTTGTAAAAACTCATAAAAGTACTTAGTTTTTATGATAGCTTTATAGTTCTTATTTGAAACCTCATCAAGATAATCAGTTATCTGAGAGATATCGTAAACAACTCTTTGACTCATACTTCTAGATATAAATGTTGCAATAAAAACAATCAGTAAAAAGACAATAAAGAGCTTCATCCATAGAGAATAAAAATCATACATAATCTGCGCTAAACTCATAGCAAGTCTTATATATATCTGCTTATCACCATATGTTACCTTTTTAGCAACATATAAAAAATCCGCCTTTACGGTATCTGAATATCTTGTTATGTCACCGTACTCTTTTGTATTTGATTGCATAATTTCAAATCTTGAAGCATGATTGTCCATACGATTTTTATCTGCATCGCTCTCTGCTAGCACAATACCTTCACTACTTATTATAGTTACCCTTAGCGAAGTTTTTGTATTTACGATATCTGTATATTCATCTAGATTTTTTACATTTTTGAGTTCAAGCTCAATAAGTTCTATGGCATGTTTTAAGTGATTTTTATTGTGTTCTAGTATGATTGACTTTAATGCTATGTAGCTGATTATAGAAGTTATAAACAGCGACGATATAAAAAGAATAATAAATTTTAAAATAAATATCTGATATATTTTTAGCACAGTTTATACCCTATACCGCGAACTGTCTGTATGTACTCTTTTGTTTTATCGGGGTCAATCTTTTCTTTAAGCCTATTGATAGCAACATTTACAGTTCTATACTGATACTCTTCCGCATCATCCCAAACATTCTCAAGCAGATAATCCCTATCTAAAACACTGTTTTTATTTAAAATAAATTCACTTAAGAGGTTAAATTCGAGTTTTGTTATCTCAACAGTCTTGCCATCAACGCTAAGCGTTCTTGAGCCCTTGTCCAAAACCAAATCTCTATGAGTCAAAATACCTTCATTGACCTTTTTTGAAGTTCTACGAAGCAGTGCTTTTACACGAAGAAGAAGCTCTTTCATATTGAAAGGCTTTGTCATATAGTCGTCACCGCCTCTTACAAAACCCTCTTCTACCTCTTTGTCCAAATTTTTTGCACTAAGATATATAACCGGTGTCGTAAATCCGCTTTTTCTAAGATACTCTACAAACTCACTGCCTTCAACTCCGGGCAAGTTTCTATCCATTATAAGCAAATCGATATCTTCTTCAACAAGAAGTTGTTCCACGGTTTTTGTATTTAAAAAACCTATAACCTCATACCCCTCTTTTGAGAGATTATATTCAAGAAGTTCTAAAAGGTCTTCCTCATCTTCCACAATAACAATTTTTGCGCTCATATGCTTTCCGATTTTAATTCTATATTTTTATGATTGTAGCAAAAAAATATTACTTTTTTATAACAGTTAAAGCAGATTTTATTTACAATGGAGTGCAAGAAAAGGAGTTGATTATGTTTATTTCACTTTATAGTACATATATTGCTCCTTCTAGTGTCGAAAAAAAAGAGAAATACGGTTATGTAGCTTCACAGGAAAGCCACAACTCTTTTAGCGAACAACTTTTTCAAGATACTCCGGTAGAACCTTATACAAACCAAAATTTAGGTATAACCTATATTTCTAACTACAAATCTTTTGCCAATCAACAAAAATTACAAAATACATTTCAAGATAACACAGATTTTGATTTAAAAAAAACATTGACACTGGAAAATGCAAAAAATGCTTATACACAAAATACAAAGCCGTTTTCTATATTTCAAGAAAAGACTTTTATATTTGACTTAACGCCTAAAATAGATAAAAATGAGCCTAAAGAGTTGCAAATTGCAAAAGAAAAAGTACTTAGAAACTCAATGATACAAACTTACAGAGCAAATGAGCACTACTTTAATCCATTTACATTTGCCGCTTAACGCTCTATCCACGCATCCGTTCTTAGTACCATTCCATCATCAAACACTTTTAACTTAAAAGCACTCTCACATTTTCCACCTACAAAATCCATAATCGCGATTTGGAGAATCTTTTTACACTTTTTAGGGATATCAAAATGCCCTTTTATGCCAGTTAAAAACTGCTTTATCGGCGTTGCATTGTCCATCCCTATAATATTGTCACGGCATCCCGTCAGTCCGATATCCGTCAGATACGCCGTACCGTTCACTATCTGAAAATCATCCGTACTTACATGAGTATGTGTCCCTATGATACCGCTAACACTCCCTTGAAGAAGCATCAACAAAGCCCGTTTTTCGCTTGTTGCTTCAGCATGAAAATCTATAAAGATATTTTTTACACCACCCGCATGCAGAGCTTCAACAGTACTCTTTGCCGCTCTAAAAGCGTTGTCCACATAAGGCATAGAGTAGTGACCCATAAGGTTTAAGACGGCAAGCTTCTCCCCTGCCACATCATAAACCTTGCAGCCCGTCCCTTTTACCTCATCTGGATAGTTGTGCGGTCGCAAAATCTCATGCGTATCAAAAAGTGCTTCAACATCTTTTTTATCCCAAGTATGATTTCCCCCGCTCATGCAGTCCACACCGTAACCGACTATCTCGTTTGCGTTTTTTACGGTCAGTCCAAACCCGTGTGAAGCGTTTTCATAGTTCGCCACTACAAAGTCAATGGCGTGTTCTTGCCTGATTTTTTTAAGATGTACTTTAAGCATATCTCTTCCGTGGCTTCCTACTATATCGCCTATAAATGCTACTCTCA
>JAUPKZ010000035.1 GCA_030837195.1 Campylobacterota bacterium | reverse complement strand
ATATCCGCATCGGCAACAAGAGCGAGAGAATTGTCTAAAAATTTACTAAGTTCTATCTCGCTAAACTCTACGCCAAGACCCATTCCCAAAGCCAAAGCAGTTGCTCCTTTTGGGACTTCGTGAGAGTACATCAGAGTATGCGGTATCTCTATCTCTTCAAACCCTACAAGAGTAACAAGTCCGCTTCCAAAACGAAAGGCGGCAAGAGCACTCATAATACTAGCACCGCTTTTTTCTCCAGATGCAATCGCTAAATGTCCGTAACTTCCCTTGTGAGAATCTTTTTTTGTTCTGCTTGGAAGTTTTAAATCATCAAAATCAAGAACTCTCCAGTTGCTCTCTTTTTCGTAAATCTCTCTACTAATCCCCAAATCAAGAACTTTTATAACCCCGACCATATCTTTTACTTCATCTAAGAAGAGGCTCTTCTTAAGAGCTCCCATGGTAAGCGTAACATCGGCTCTAAAGGCAAAAGCAGACGGAATATCGCATGCAATTTTAAATGCTTCTTGTGCGTTCATTTTAGCAAGAAGTCTCAAAAGCTCATCACTTAAAGATCCGTTATACCCTGTTCCTACGATTGCATCTACCAAAACATCGCAACGCTCAAGTTCTGAGATTTCTTTAACGCCTATGCTAAGAGCGCGGTTTTGTTGCAAAAGCGCCATCTTTGAAGTAGGTTTTTTTGCCCAAAGTATCGAGATATCGTAGCTTTTATGCAAAAGTCTTGCAAGTGCGGCTCCATCGGCTCCGTTATTGCCGCTCCCGCACACTACGACTATTTTTAAGTTTTTCTCAAAGTTATTGCCAATGTAGCGAGCCATACCCTCGGCTGCATGTTCCATTAAAATATCTTCGCTTAAAAAAAACTCCTCGTAACATCTTTTATCAAGCGATGCCACCTCATCAAATAATTGTTGCATTTGCTACTCGTCTATCATATACTCATCAATCTCTACAACATTTGTTTTTATGTCGTTAAACAACAGTGTTCTATAGTCTGTTCTGTACTGATACAAAAATTTATTTTTTGGCAGTTTTTTGAGATGTGCAGTATTGAAATACTCAAAATGTGTACACTTGCCTAAGTAAAGAAATGTGAAGAGAAGTTTAAGCTGTGCACTCTCAAATGTCGAATGAGGTTGTGCTAAAAATGTAAGCCCATATTTTTTGAGGTTTAAAAAAGTTAGCATATAGAGTAAAAAATCTTCAAACTTCGTATAAAAACCGTTAAGGTTTTCAATGTCATGGAAAAAATAGTAGTAATTATCCAAAAGATCCTGATTTTGAAGAGTTTGAGTCAACTTACTCTTTATATCTCTCTTATTTGAAAAGAAATTTGGATCTGCCGCCATATAAATATGCTTTCTCTGTGCGATTAGAGCCTTAAATTTATCTTGAAACTCTTCGCTCTCCTCAAATCTAATATAGTTAAAATACTCATCTTTATATCTAATTTCTACATTTGCCTCATCTGAGTTGGAAAAATCCAAATAGAGTGTTGCGACACCGCTATCAATTGCGTAATTTCTTATTCTGCATGCAAGATTTGTTTTTCCTGCTCCTGCTTCTGCTAAAATTAAAGTATTGTATAAAAGCGTTCTTTTCTCAAGTCTTAGCGTATCAATAGTATCTACAAATTTTCCTATTTTATCTCTCATGGTATCTCCGAATTTAAAACTTTAGCTAGTATTATATCATCATCAAAACTAACATTTATCATCTAAGTCAAAAAAGTAATATCTATTAAAGTCAATCTGCTATATAATCTTAAAATATATCAAATAAGAGGAAAAAACATAATGCATAGTAAAATAGTTTTAACGATGGCTCTTAGTGCTGCTTCTTTGCTAGCTTCTAACACTTTAACAACGGATGCCGGCAAAGCCGGTTTAAAGCCTATCCCGAAGTCTAAAGCGGAACTCTCAAAACTTATTGACAATCCGAAAAATCCTATCACAGCTGCAAAAGTTGAACTCGGCAAAAAACTATATTTTGACCCGAGGCTCTCAAAAAGCGGTTTTATAAGCTGCAATAGCTGTCACAACCTAAGTGAAGGCGGAGATGACGGCATCAGTGCTGCTATCGGTCATAAGTGGACTGCAAACCCACACCACTTAAACTCGCCGACTGTTTATAACTCTGTATTTTTCGCGTCACAATTTTGGGATGGTCGCGACCCGCATTTAGAAGCACAGGCTCAAGGTCCTATTCAAGCAGCACCGGAAATGTCTGCAACACCTGAGCATGTAGTCTCAACCGTTACTTCTATGCCTGAATATGTTGCGGAGTTTAAAAAAGCATACGGCAATGATGTAAAAATCTCATTTGAAAAAGTAACGGATACAATAGCAACTTTCGAGAGAACACTTGTCACTCCTTCGGCTTATGATGATTTTTTAAACGGAAACGAAAAAGCACTTACAAAAACACAAAAAGAGGGACTTAAAACTTTTATAGACAAAGGATGTGCAACTTGCCACAACGGTATTGCCCTTGGCGGAGAGATGAATGCGTTTAATGTAACAGGCACATACAAGCACCAAAATGTCGGAGATTTTAAAGGAAATAATATCGGTATGGTAAAAGTTCCTACATTAAGAAATATTACGCAGACTGCTCCATATTTTCACAATGGTCAAATTTGGGATTTAAAAGAGGCAATAATTGAAATGGGTCGTATTCAACTTGGAACAACTATTAGCGATAAAGAGGCTGCTTCGATTGAAGAGTTCTTAAAATCGCTCGAAGGAAGAAAAGAGCCTATTACGCTTCCACAACTACCAAAATCAACTGCAACAACACCAAAGCCAGACATAAATTAACCTCACATATGCATTTATACCCAAATGAGGGTATAATTGCACTATGAATTATAAACAAATAGCACAAGAAACTCTTAATATTGAAGCACAAACTCTGCTTAATAGTGCAAATAAGATAGACGATGCATTTGAGAAAGCAGTTGCGCTTATCTTAAACTGCAAAGGTAAGCTCATAGTATCCGGTGTCGGAAAATCAGGACTTATAGGCGCGAAAATGGCTGCAACTTTCGCATCAACCGGAACTCCTAGCTTTTTTCTTCATCCCACAGAAGCACTTCACGGTGATTTGGGAATGATTGGCAGAGATGATGTTGTTTTGGCAATTAGCTATAGCGGAGAGAGCGAAGAGTTAAGCTCTATACTTCCGCATATAAAAAGATTTGACACTCCGCTTATAGGTATGACTAGAGATAAAAGCTCGACTCTTGCAAAATATAGCGATTTGGTTATACCCGTTATCGTCGAAAAAGAGGCTTGTCCGCTAAACATAGCGCCTACAAGCTCAACAACGCTTACCCTCGCTCTTGGAGATGCTCTTGCTGTTTGCCTTATGAGGGCAAAAAACTTTAAAAAAAGTGACTTTGCCTCTTTTCACCCCGGTGGTGCACTTGGTAAAAAACTCTTTGTAAAGGTAAGCGATTTGATGCGAACAAGCGAATTACCGATTGTAAAAGCAGACACAAAAGTAAAAGATGCAATAATCAAAATCAGTGAAGGCAGGATCGGAACAGTCCTTATTGCGGATGAGCAAAACAGGCTCTTAGCGCTTATGAGTGACGGAGATATCCGCAGAGCGCTTATGCAAGAAGGTTTTTCTCTTGAACACGGTGTTATGGAGTATGCAACAAAAAACCCAAAAGTTATAGATGATGAAAATATACTCGCAAGTGAAGCATTAGCGATTATTGAAGATATGAAGATACAGCTCTTAGTTGTAACCGATAAAGATAGAAAAGTAAAAGGTGTGCTTCACATCCATACTTTAGTTGAAAAAGGAATTTCGTGAGACTTAACAAATATATAGCTCACTACTCAAGCTACTCAAGAAGAGAAGCAGATAAAGCCATAGAGAGTGGCTATGTAAAAATCAACGGTGAGCTAGTTACCAACCCTGCCACAAGTGTAGAAGAGGGAAAAGACATAGTCTATGTAAGCGGCAAACAAGTTTCTCCAAGCGATAAATATACGGTTATCGTGTATAACAAACCAAAAGGTGAGTTAGTTACTAAAAGCGATCCGCAAGGCAGAAAAACCATATACGATACACTAAGCAAAGAGTACAAGCACTACATTCCGGTCGGAAGACTTGACTTTGCCTCTGAAGGGGTACTCCTCTTAACAGATGCCTCAAAGGTTGCTTCGGCTCTTATGGAATCAGACTTACAAAGAATTTACAAAATAAAGATAAAAGGTCTTATTACCCCACAAATGGAAGAGGCAATGCTAAATGGTCTTGTCTTAAAAAATGCCACGGCGGGCGGACATAGCCATTCAAAAATAGTAGCTATGGAATTTAAACCGTTTCTTGGATACAAAATCCAAAAAAACCAACCAAACTTCTCAATATTAAAAGTAGCGATTAACGAAGGGCAAAACCGTGAACTTAGACGATTTTTTGCACACTTTGGAACAGAAGTAGTTGATTTAAAAAGAATAAGTTTTGCAGAAATCGAACTTAACAATCTGCCTACCGGAAAGGTAAGATTTCTAAGCCGCAGCGAGTATTCTGCACTTCATAAATTTTTAAAAGAAGAGAAAAAATCAGAATCTAAAGATGAAAAAAAGACAACCGCCAAAGAGAGTAAAAAACATAGCTTTAAAGATGACAAAAAACAAAATTTTAAAGACAAGAAACTACCTAAAAAAAAGAGTTAAAAATTGGTAGATTTCACTCATCTTTTGCGACCAAAATCTTTCGATGAGGTAGTCGGACAAGAACATTTAAGCTCAAAAGAAGCTCCTCTTAGAATCTTATGTGAAAAAAATACTCTAGGTCACAGCTTCTTTTTTGGGCCATCCGGCTGCGGCAAAACTTCCATTGCCAGAATTATTGCCAAAACAATGGAGCTTCCTTTTTATGAATTTAATGCAACAAGCATTAAAGTAGAAGATTTAAGACGCATTTTTGATCAATACAAAAATGCTCTGCAAAAGCCTCTTATTTTTATAGACGAAGTTCATAGGCTCTCTAAAAACCAGCAGGAAGTTTTACTTCCGTTTATGGAAAACAATTCCATATTGGTTATCGGTGCTTCTACTGAAAATCCATTTTTTTCTCTTACTTCCGCTATTCGTTCCCGCGCTTTACTTTTTGAACTATACCCTATAGCTGAGGACTCACTAACAAATTTGCTTGAAATTGTTATAGGCAAATACGATATTAATATTACGAAAGATGCCAAAGAGTATCTCATCAGAAGCAGCGGCGGTGATGCAAGAGCTATGCTAAAACTCCTTGAATTTAGTGCAGCAATAACAGATGCCATAACCATTCAAACATTAAAATCGCTTCGTCCGAATGCACTTAGCGCAGGAAGCAGCGAAGCAGGTGTTCACTATGACCTAACAAGCGCTATGATAAAATCCATAAGAGGCTCCGACCTTAATGCATCAATTTACTACCTTGCAAGGCTCATAGAAGGTGGTGAGAGTGCCGAATTTATAGCAAGAAGACTTGTCATACTTGCTAGCGAGGATATAGGCAATGCAAACCCTCAAGCCCTCATTTTGGCAAATTCCGCTATGCAAAGCGTTGCAAAAATCGGTTATCCTGAAGCTAGGATAATACTCTCGCAATGCGTTATATATCTTGCTTCTTCGCCAAAGTCAAACAGCGCTTATACTGCCATAAACGATGCCCTAAAAGCGGTCAAAGAAGGTACGCTTCTTGAAGTTCCAAAAAACATAAGAGATAAAAGCGAAGGTTACCTTTATCCGCACGATTTCGGAGGATATGTAAAGCAAAAATATTTAGCCAAGCCTCTTAGTTTTGTCCATCTAAAAGAGAGCGGTTATGAGAAAAAAATAAAAGAGTGGCTTGCTAAATTAACTGATTTTAGTTAAATTTAACAATTATAGTTATAGACTATCTCCATCTTTTTACAAAAAGGCGATTCATGGAGATAAGCGTAACATCAAATCATATTCAAATTACCGGAAATATAAAAACGGTAGATGATTTTCAAAATATAAAACGAGTGTTTGATAATTTAATTTCTCAAAACAAAAGCTTAGTTGTTAACATTCCCGATTCCCTCTCCATTACATCTTCTGTTATAGGCTATTTTAATAAGCTTGTACTTAAAGACGGCATTGAACTTCGCCTAAAAATCGGCAACGAAGAGCTCCTTAGCCTGCTTGATGATTTAGGGCTTACATCAACATTGAAAGCAACAAGGGCTTAAAATGACGATTAAATACAAACTCAATCTAATTACTGCAATTGTTATCTCCTTTGCTCTTATCATTATCACTATTGCTCTTTTAAAGGCGATGGATGAGCGTTCAAAAATAACACAATCACAAGAGCTAAATACTCTTTCTCAAAAATTAAGTCTCTTAATCCATGAAACACAAAAAGAGAGGGGTGCAAGTAGCGGCTATAGAGCTTCTAACGGCAAGCAGTTTGCAGATATTTTACCAAAACAAAGAACACAAACTTCACAAGAGTATGAAAATCTATCTGCATATATAAAAACTATGGATTTGGAGAATTTTTCAAAAGAGCTTCAAGATGATATCGGCTCCCTAAACTCTCAAATCGGCAAAATTAACGAGATTAGATCACAAATAGATTCTCTTAAAATAAGTACATTGGATATCGTAAACTACTATACAAATATGAACAATACTATTTTAAACATTGTTTCACTAACCGCAAAAGTAGCAACAACTCAAGAGTTGGTTAAATCTCTTAGCGCATATACAAATTTTTTAAAATCCAAAGAGCGTGCAGGTATCGAGAGAGCGGTGTTGAGCGGTGCTTTTGCCGCAGATAAATTTGAAGAGGGTGTATTTGTAAAATGGCTCAAACTAGTAGCAGAACAAGACACATTTTTAGAGGTGTTTTTATCGCTAGCAAACGAAGATGTAAAAGCATTTTATAAACAAAAAATAGATGTGCCCATTGTTTTGGAAGTAAACAAAATGAGAGAAATAGCAAAGCAAAAAGCACAAACAGGAGAGTTTGGAGTCGATAGCGTAGTTTGGTTTAAAACGATTACGCAAAAAATCGATATCTTAAAAGAGATAGACGATGAGCTTGCAAATAGAAACAGCATATTGCTTGAAGAGATAAAGAGCGTATCGATTAGAAATATTACAATTACACTTGCTAGCTATTTTGCATTTGCGGTTGCTATTTTTATAATCATATTTATTATCAGCAGAAAAATCAACCAAAGCGTAAAAAGTTCTTTAGAAAAAATAGAGTGCATCTCTAGCAACCTTGATTTGACATGTGAAGTGATTGTGGAAGGCAAAGATGAGATTTCACAAATATCAAGAGCTCTTCATGTAATGATAGTTGCATTCAAGCAGAGCGTTTACCAAGCAAAAGATGTATCTATTTCAACATCAAAAGGTAGCCAAACACTCGGCAATATAGTAACTGAACTGACAAAAAACAGTGAATATGCGGATAAAAAAATCCAAAATATCAATCATTTAGTTTCAGAAGTAGCTACAAGGCTAGATGCTGTTGAAGAGTCGGCTATTACTGTAACGGAAGACTTAACCAATACATTTAAAGTTTTAGACGGATTTGTAAATGAGCTAAGCTCTGTTGTAGCGTCTATTGAAGAGGGAAGCCAAAACCAAGATGAACTTGTCGGGAAAGTTTCATCTCTAACGGAACAGGCAAAAAACATTAAAGATGTATTAGCCATTATTTCTGATATTGCAGACCAGACAAATCTTTTGGCGCTAAATGCTGCCATCGAAGCGGCTCGTGCTGGTGAGCATGGAAGAGGCTTTGCAGTCGTTGCGGATGAGGTAAGAAAACTTGCAGAGAGAACACAAAGAAGCTTAAGCGAGATAAGTGCAAATGTAAATCTCATTACTCAAAATGTTGTAGAAATTTCTGAAGAAACCCACAAAACATCAGATAATATGCGCCAGATTGCAGATTCTGCACAAAACCTTATAAGCTCTTCCCAAGAGACAAAAGAAAAACTCTCTATCACTTCAACAAAATCTAGAGATGTAATGCACCAAAGCACATATATAGCAACAAAAACAAAAGAGCTAATTGCAAATATGGATGAAATCATAGAGGTGTCGCAAAAAAATACGCAACACAGAACATTAGTAGATGCCACTGCTACAAAGCTCTCTGGTGATGCGCAAAAACTTCAAGATGAACTTAGCAAATTTAGAATTTGATGAATCTTCAAATCGATGTAACACTCCAAAAATACCTTAAGTCTTTAACACTTTTATGTGTTGAAGACAGTAAAACGACACAACTTATCTATAAATCTATACTAGAGGATCTTTTTAAAGAGCTGATTTTTGCCGACGACGGTGAAGAAGGCTATGAAAAATTTTCAAACTATCATATAGATATCATTATCAGTGATTATGAAATGCCTCTGCTAAACGGCATAGAAATGGTAAAAAAAATAAGACAAAAGAACAAAAATATACCGATTTTACTTGTCTCGGTGATTGAAGACATAGATATCATTGTTCAAGCTATGCAACTTAATATAAACAACTTTATAAAAAAACCGCTAGATTCGGGCGAGATTTTACAAGGCGTACTAAATGTTTCAAAAATCCTTCTTGCGAATCATTACATTAAAACAAAAGAAGAGAGACATCTTAAAGAAATTGAAGAAAAAAATAGATATAGCGCATATCAACAAGAGCTGGCATTTTCAAAAGAGTTAAACATTCTTCGCAACGATTTTTACTATCAGATGGTACAAAGAGAAACAAATATTATCCTTGATTTTTTCTACAAGCCGCTTGATACATTAAGCGGGGATGCTTATAGCGTAAGGAAGATTGACGATACAAACACATTTTATCTGATTGTAGATGGAATGGGCAAAGGCATCTCCGCTTCACTAAGTGCAATGCTTATGACAGCTTATATAAATCATATCATAGACAAAACACACAATAGTTTTGACTTAAATACTCTTATAGAGAGCTCTTTGGAGTATATAAAACCTATCTTGCTTGATGAAGAGAGCTTATCGGTAGATTTTGTTCTCTTTGACTACGCTAATCATTATATGCAATATGCAAAATTTTCTATGCCTCCGATGCTGATACAAACGACAGATATGCAAATTCTAAAGATAAAATCAAATAACCCGCCCATTAGCAAATATATACAAAAGTTTACTATATCGACTTTTCCTACAAAAGATGCTACAAAACTTCTCCTATATAGCGATGGATTAACTGAAAATAGTACTACTATAGATAATAGACTTTATATGAATTTTTTAGAAAATGATTTTTTACACTCCTACACAAAAGAGGATATGGTAGAAAATCTACAAAGCAAAATAGATAAACAAGAGGATGATATTACATTTATTTTTATAAACAAACTAGACTTAGCCCAAAACTCGCAATTTGAAAAAGCCTTTAACTCGACACTTGATGATGTTTCTTTGGCATCTGATTGGTATGAGGAGCTATGGGAGAAGCTAAGCCAAGATTTTAAAATAAAAACAAATGCAAATATTGTTTTTACGGAACTATTTATGAATGCTTATGAACATGGTAATTTAGGCATTTATGCCGAAGAAAAGCAAGAGCTTTTAGAAAATGATACCTATTTTGCAAAGCTTGAAGAGCTAGAAAAGAACTGCACTAAAAAAATAGTTGTAAATGTAAGCTATATCGAATACTTTGAAAACTCTTATGTTGTAACTCAGATAGTCGATGAGGGAAGCGGGTTTGATACACAGATACTGAGCAATATATTTAAAAAGTCAGGTTCTTTTAACGGTAGAGGTGTTTTTATATCTAAAAAACTATCGCAAGGAATTTACTATAACAAAACAGGAAATTCGGTTATATTTTTTTATAAGGTGTAAATTTCACGCTAAAGCGTGAAATTATGTTGAACTTACTTACTAAGTGCTGCTTTTGATGCTGCTACAACCGCACTAAATCCGGCTGCATCATTCATCGCCATATCAGCAAGAACTTTACGATCAAGCTCGATGCCACCTTTGTGGATTCCGTTCATAAATGTAGAGTAGTTCATTCCGTTTAGGCGACACCCTGCATTTATACGAATAATCCACAATTTACGGAAATCTCGTTTCTTCTGTTTTCTATCACGAAAACCATAGTATAATGAGCGCTCAACTTGCTCTTTTGCTTTACGATAGTGTTTACGGCGACCGCTATAAAAACCCTTCGCTAATTTTAAAATCTTTTTGTGTTTTCTTCTACGAACAACACCTGTTTTTACTCTTGGCATATTTTTCCTTTTCTTTACCTAGTCACTTTTTGTGTTTAAGGTGCCACTCTTTGGTGGACTTGCCCGAAATAACTTCGGAGATATTTGATGAATAACTAAAAAATTAGTTAATCATAGCCTTTACATTTTTCTCATCAACTTTAGCAATAACTTTTGGTCTGTTTTGCTTTCTGCGAGTAGCTGAATCTTGTTTTGTTAAGATATGGCTTCTATACGCCGTTCCGCGCTTTACTGTGCCATTTTTCTTAACTTTAAAACGCTTAACTGCGCTTTTTACTGATTTCATCTTTGGCATCGATTACTCCTTTTCCTTTTTAGGAAACGAAATTATACCAAAAAAAGTTAAAAAATTTGTTATACTCACGCTATGAATTCTATCAAACATATAAATAATGCACTACAAGATTTAGACAAAGAAGTTGAGGCGATACTTTTGGATATGAGTTTGCCTATGAACGAGAAAGACAACCGTATGCTTGTCTTGTTACAACAAAAAAGAGTTTTAGCACAAACACTAGAAGATTTAACTTACCTAAAAAACAATCCGCCAAAGCCAAATCAAGCTTGTGGAATTTCTAAGTATAGAAAAGACTAATCACAAAAAAATTGCACCGAGATAAAGGCAACTGATTTTGTTAAAGTTCGAGGCGAGATTAAGTTAATTTGAGGAGTTTACTTGTAGTAAATGACAAAAATTCAATTCATTTCAACGAAGAAATTTAGCAAAATCATTGTCTTAAAAAGACTCCTCTCCAGATACCTGCGGCACATAACACACTCAGGCGTGCTGCTGTATTCCTACCCTGACACAGTGTCTGCGTGCACCATTGCACAGGTCTAAAGAGAAGCGGTGCAATTATACCAAAAAAAGATAAAATTACAACATTTTACAGACTAATTGTAGCAATGGCATTTTTTATAGCCTCAAAATACTCGTTGTATGCAAAGTCGCTATTTTTTTCTTTTGCCATAAGTTCTATCTCTTTTGCCATTTCATAAATTTCGTACAGCTGAAGATTTCCTGCAGTTCCTTTTATAGCGTGGGCATATGATTTTATCTTTTCATAATCTTTTTGTTCAAGAGAATTTTGCAAATTTTGAAGCAAAGAGTTGCATTCATCGACAAAACTTTTAAATATAAGATGGATAAGATTTGGTTTTACGCCTATTTTAGCAGCTCTCTCTTCATAATTTATACCCGCGTAATTTATATCTAACTTTTTCATATCTATTTTTATCCGGTTTTTGAAAAATTTTATCATAAAAAGCTACTTTTAGATACAATTTTAAATGGTATATTTAGTCATAGCACTTAAAAGTGAAGCTCAAGCGTTTGTAGAAAAATATAAACTTATAAAAACAAAATGCGGTAGTTTCACACTTTTTTACAATGAAAATATTGTGCTTATAATAAGCGGTATGGGCGTACAAAATGCCAAAAACGCAACAATATGCTTACTTGAGAGTTTCAACATCGGCGATAGTGATATTTTAGTAAACATCGGCATTTGCGGAGCAAGCAAAAACTATCGCATAGGCGAGATTGTGCAAATAGGTTCTCTGTGGTATAAAGACAAATTCTATACCATAGATGCAACCTCCCCTAATGAACTTACTTGTGTAGATGAAGAGATAACTAAGAGTGGGTATGAGATGGTGGATATGGAATCATTTGGTTTTTTCGAAGCAACAAAGTTAGTTCAAAATCGGCATATATACAAAGTTGTAAGCGATCATTTTGAACCGCAAAATATAACAAAAGACGCTGTGAAAAAACTACTATCTGCCGTTATAGATGAAGTTTTAAAAAAAAGGTTGAAAAATGAAAAAAGCAGTTGTAACCGGTGCTAGCAGCGGGATTGGTAAAGCTATAACAAACACTTTGCTAACACTTGGTTATAGCGTTATAGGTGTTAGCAGAAGCGTAAAAAAAGATGATTTTAATAGCGAGCATTTTACACCTTTACAAGCTGATCTCTCAAATGAGAGTGCAACACTTGAACTTTGCAAAAAACTCTCAAAGGATAGTATTTTTATTCTTATTAACTGTGCAGGGTTTGGCAGGTTTGAACCGCATGAAGAACTAAACAGTAACACGATAACAAGCATGGTTTTTTTAAACCTTACGGCACCGATGCTCTTAACAAATGCTCTCTTGAGGGAGCTAAAAAAAAATGACGGCTATCTTATAAACATCAACTCTATAGAAGCTCTAAGAGCTAGTAAATTTGCAGGGGTTTACAGTGCCACAAAAGCGGGATTAAAAGCTTTTGGGGAAGCTCTGTTTGAAGAGACTAGAAAAAGCAATCTTAGCGTTACGAATATCAATCCTGACATGACGCAAAGCAACTTTTATAACAAACTTCGATTTCAAACAAGCCATAATGAACATGAAAAGCTTATGACGGAAGATATCGCAAAAGCAATAGAACATATACTAACTATGAGAAAAGGTGCAGTGGTTAGCGAATATACAATCAGAAGCCTTAACTTCGGTATAGATAAAAAAAGGCTATGAGCGAGTGTCAAACTTTTTTGAAGTCGGAATATCCATAGAACGCAGAAAATCAAGATTTTTCTTAATCTGCTTCATTGACTCTTGCGTCTGATCTTTTAGCGTATGCATCATAAGCGTTGCCTCTCTTAAGAGGTAAACCGCCTCTTCAATCTCTTTTTGACTCTCTAGATGAGGAATATCGCTTAGCAGTTTATTTAGCCCATCGGGATTTTTTTCAATGATAGCTATCTTGAGTTTAGTTAGCCACATTAGTGGTCTCTCTCCACGCTTCTAAAAGACCTTTAAAAACATTGCTTACCTCATCAAGTTTCGACTCGTCTTTTTTTATATTTGCTTGGTTTAACAATTGTATCTGGTAGTTGTAAAGCCCCTCTAAGTAGTAAGCGACTCTTCCGCCTTTAAAATCCAAAATCGCTATAAGCTCAGCTATAACTGCAACAGAGCGATTTATCCAATAGACTCTTTTTTCAATATTTCGGTCTTTCATGGCTTTCTTAGCCTGTGCGTTAAAACGAAGAACACCCTCATACATCATTTCAACTAGCTTTGCGGGAGACTCAATCCCCACATTATTTTGTGCATAAATATTATGAGCTACGCTACCATACATTTTAAATCCTTTTTTTAACTATCTTCATTTCTAAATCTTATAATAAGCAAATCGGCAATTTACAAATTTGCTAAAGCATTTTTAACTATTTTGTGCCGCATATTGCGTATTTGCCATCTCTACGAACATGGAAGATGCATTATTTAACTTAGCTATCATCAAATCATATGCAGCGTACTGCTTTTTAAGTATCTCATATCTTGCATCAAGCCTTTCGGTTGTAATTGACTTTCTCTCTTCAAGAGAAGAGATTGAGGATGTTAAAGACTCTTTGTACTGGTCTAGCGTTGCATTATAATCTGTATATGCGCCGACAATCGTTGACATCTCATTAAATATGCCTGTAACCTCAACTGTTGTTAAATCCGCTTTTGTAAAGGTACCGCCTGCAAAAAACGCCTCTACATTTTGTGGATTCTCATCCATTTTGCTATTTAGCACATCTTTGTCTATACTCATCACTCCATCTTCACTAATGTCAAATCCATATTCAGACATAGTCCCTACACCGCCACCTACAGTTGCAAACATATCCTCAAGCGCTCTTTTCATACCTTTAATGGTACTTTCGCTAGAAAATATACCTCTTTCACTGCTTTCAACACTCTGTTTTGTTACTCTACCCAATTCAGATATCGCAGCATTATATTTTTCGACAAAACTATCGATTTTTGTCATTATCTCATCACGGTCTTGTGTAATATCTACGGTAGAAGACCCTACCTCTTTTAAGGTAATATCTAGCCCTGTTACCAAATCAGTTATATTATTGCTTGAGCGAACAATAGCTTGCCCGTTAAATGTAAAATTTGCATCCAATCCTGTTTGTATAGCACTAAGCGATGTTGTTAATCTTGTATCTTTTAGATTTGCACTACCATCTGTTATGGTTATATCTTGAGTTGAACCGGTATCTACCGAACTTAAAAAAAGACGAAAATCCCCACTGCTCACCTGTACTATGGTAGCATTTACTTTATCTCCTGCTACCTCATTAATCAAATCTTTCAAACCATCTAGGGTAGTATTCTCATCATAATTTATAGTAAAATCTTGCCCGTCTATATTTAAATTCATACTGCCTGCAGCATTTGCAATCGTTTCTGTAGTTGCAGTAAAAGAACCAGACTGCTCTATCTGTTTTGTAGCGAGTCTTGTAACATTCAATGTAAAGCTTTGCAAATCGGTATTTGCATCTGCACTTACACTAACCGAAGTTCCGGTAACTGTAGCTAAGCGCTCATCGTATAGCGTGCTCGTGCCGATAGCCTCAATACTATCTATAAGGTTTGTCATATTTGCATCTACTAGTTCAAGTGCATTTTTTTTATCATTTTCGCTTGCAAGTTCCAACTCTATAGGCTGAACGAACTTCGCATTATCAGCTTCTCGCAACTGATCTAAAACATCTTGTGTTAATATACTTGATCCGACACCTAGTGAAGAGATACCCATGATAAATCCTTTATTTGGAATATATGCAACTACATCGACAAAAACAACATTTTTTTAAATTTTTTAAAATGGAATCGATATTGCTTAAACTAAAGTATTATACTACATAGGATTTATTTTGAATATTCTTAATTTGATAGGAAGAAAAGAAGAACTTTTTAGAGATGATATAAAAAACTATAATCAAATGCTAAAAAGCATAGTCTCTTCTTCATCTTTCTTGGTTATCGGCGGGGCTGGTTCTATCGGTCAGGCGGTAACAAAAGAGATATTTAAAAGAAGCCCGCAAAAACTGCATGTGGTTGATATTTCAGAAAACAATATGGTAGAACTTGTACGGGATATACGCAGCTCTTTTGGGTATATAGCTGGCGATTTTTCTACATTTGCGCTTGATGTCGGTTCTGTTGAGTATGATGCTTTTATAAAGGCTGATGGCAAATATGATTATGTTCTAAATCTATCTGCGTTGAAGCATGTACGAAGCGAAAAAGACCCGTTTACTCTTATGAGAATGATTGATGTGAATATTTTCAACACAGATAAGACATTACAACAATCAATTGAAAACGGAGTTAAAAAATACTTTTGCGTAAGTACGGACAAAGCTGCAAATCCTGTAAATATGATGGGGGCTAGCAAGCGAATTATGGAGTCGTTTGTTATGCGCAGGTCAAAACAGATAAATGTCTCTATGGCTAGGTTTGCTAATGTCGCTTTTAGTGACGGAAGTTTGCTTCACGGATTTAACCAGCGAATAGAAAAAAATCAGCCAATCGTCGCACCAAACGATATAAAAAGGTACTTTGTAACCCCGCAAGAGTCAGGTGAACTTTGTCTGATGAGTTGTATATTTGGAGAAAATCGCGATATATTCTTTCCAAAACTAAGCGAAGATTTGCATCTCATTACCTTTGCGGATATCGCTGTAAAATATCTTGAAGAAAAAGGGTATGAGCCGTATTTATGCCGTGATGAAGATGAGGCAAGAGAGCTCTCAAAAACTCTGCCTGAAGAGGGAAAATGGCCTTGTCTTTTTAGTGCAAGCGATACAACCGGAGAGAAAGATTTTGAGGAGTTTTTTACCAATAAAGAGACGCTTGATATGGATAGGTTTGATAACTTAGGAGTTATAAAAAACGAAGCTATATATGAAGAAAAACTTTTAAATGATTTCGAAAGAACAATCAAAGCTTACAAAAAAAACCTTTCATGGACAAAAGAAGATATTGTCAAAGAATTTCATATAATGATACCTGATTTTGGTCATAAAGAGACAGGTAAGTATCTTGATGGGAAGATGTGATGCAAAACATAGTTGATTTCATCAAAAAAACTTTTAATACTACGGAGTTTATACCGCTTCATGAACCACGGTTTGTCAGTAATGAAAAAAAGTACCTAAATGAATGCATTGATAGCACATTTGTCTCTTCTGTGGGCAAGTTTGTAGATGAATTTGAGAAGAAAATTGCAGAATTTACAGGTGCGAAGTATGCAGTTGCGACCACGAACGGAACTTCTGCGCTTCATATATCGCTTCTTTTGGCAGGAGTTGAGAGAGATGATGAAGTTATAACACAAGCCCAAAATCGCTCAAAGAGTTTTTAAGTGCAAATTGTGAAATTATAAATAGCAGATGTAGAAATAAAACCAGCGGCAGAACCGTAAAGGCTTGTGTTCCGATGCACACTTTTGGTCATCCGTGCAGAATCGATGAGATAAAAAAGATTTGCGATGCTTGGCATATAGTACTGGTTGAAGATGCTGCTGAAAGTTTAGGAAGCTACTATAAAGAGAGACACACCGGAACTTTTGGGCTTCTTGGAGCAATCAGCTTTAACGGAAATAAAATCATCACTTCCGGCGGCGGCGGATGCATAATCACAAATGATGAAGCTTTGGCAAAAAAAGCAAAACACATCACTACAACCGCCAAAATTCCTCACAGATGGGAATACTCACACGATATGGTAGGCTACAACTACAGACTTCCAAATATAAATGCCGCGCTTTTGGTAGCACAACTTGAAGGGCTTGAGAGTTTTTTGCAAAACAAAAGAGTTTTAGCGGATGAGTATAAAGAATTTTTCAAAAATCAGCATGTAGAATTTGCAACAGAACCTGATGACAGCAGATCAAATTATTGGCTAAATGCGATTATTTTAAAAGATAGAAAACAAAGAGATGAGTTTTTGGAGTTTTCAAACAACAACGGTGTTATGACGAGACCTATCTGGACACTGATGAACAGGCTTGAGATGTTTAAAGAGTGTCAAAGCGGTAATT
>JAUPKZ010000034.1 GCA_030837195.1 Campylobacterota bacterium | reverse complement strand
GTAAGAAACACGATTAATGTAGCTACAAGTAGTATCGGATTTATATCTAACATAGCACCTCCTAAAAGTTGCGTGATTATACTACTTTAAAATTAAAAGATTGGTTAAATAAGAGATAAATTTATTTTTTTAGTTATATTTTTGATAAAAGAAATAAATTATATTAATTTTTTCACTTAATCTATTAAAAATGTTTTAAAAAGGCAGTAACTTGTTCTTCGTTATCAAATTCTATAATCAAGCTTTTTGCCGAATTTTTTGTTTTTAGTCCAAGAGAAGATAACTTTTGATTTAAAACACTAAAGTCAAATGTAACAATATCTTCTTTTTTAACAGATATCTCTTTTTTTGGATTTTTTAAATTTTTAATTGTAGCTTCTACATCTCTTACACTTAATTTTTGTCCGATAATAGAATCAACAATCAGTTGTTGCTCTTTTTCATCAAGCCCGACTAAAACTTTTGCATGCCCTGTCGTTATTTTTTTCTCAATCAAAGCTTTTTGTGTTTTTGATGATAGCTGTAAAAGTCTAAGCGTATTTGTTATATGTGTTCTACTTTTATGAATCTTATTTGCAAGTTCATCTTGAGTAATATCATGCAGTTTTAGAAGCTCTCCGTATGCATGTGCTAATTCTATGGAGTTTAGCTCATCTCTTTGGATGTTTTCTATAAGAGCGAACTGTCTCATCTTATGCTCATCGCTATTTAGAACAATGGCTCTGATAGTTTTTAATTTTAAAAGCTTAGAAGCTCTGAGTCTTCTCTCCCCTGCGATTAACACATAACCGTCAACATCTTCAGTTACGATAATAGGCTGAATTAGTCCATCATTTTTAATAGACTCGCCAAGTTCGTATAAAGAAACTTCATCAAAATGTTTTCTTGGCTGATAAGGGTTTGGACGGATATCTTTTGTTTGCAGCTCTACAACTGAGTCTTTTTGAGCAATCTCATTTTCATATGCCTCATCTATCTCGCCTAAAAGTGCGCCTAATCCTCTACCTAACTTTTGTGATTTCATGCCTGTACTATCGCCTGTGCTAAATTTTGATAAGATTCTGACCCGCTTGATTTTACATCATACAAAATAACCGGTTTCCCAAAAGAAGGTGATTCTGCCAACTTTACATTTCTAGGTACTACTATAATTTCGCCTTTAGCATCTTTAAAAAGTTTAGTACTAAAATGCTGTTTTAAATCTGCAAAAACCTGTTTTGAGAGATTGTTTTGAGCACTAAACATAGTAGGCAAAAAGCCTCTGATGGTTAACTTTTGATTTATAGACTTTCTTACTAATTTAATAGTGTTTAAAAGTTGCGCAAGCCCCTCTAATGCAAAGAACTCACACTGTATAGGAATGATGACCGAGTTAGAAGCAGAGAGTGCATTAATAGTCATAGGTCCAAGTGCCGGAGGCGAATCTATAATAATGTAATCATAATCTTTAATAACATTCGCTATGGCCTTTTTAAGAACAAGCTCTCTGCCTTTTGAGTTTTGCGCATCGTAATACTCTTTTTCTATTCCGACAAGCCCTATGTTTGATGGAGCCAGATGTAGAGTAGGAAGTTCTGATTTTAAAATAATATCTTTTAATTTTTTAGTCCCGATAAGAACATGGTATATATTGAACTCATAATCATTTCTATGAAAGCCAAGTGATGTTGTAGCATTTGCTTGCGGATCGGAGTCTATTAAGAGAACTTTTTTTTCTGCTACGGCAAGCGACGCAGCTAAATTTACTGCCGTTGTAGTCTTACCGACCCCGCCCTTTTGGTTTGCAATTACAATTACTTCGCTCATCTTAGACTGTATATCCTCTCACCGTTGCTAACTATCGACCCATCATCTTGCAATGAAACATTTTCTAAAGGAATTTTTAAATTATTATTGTGTGTAAAAAAGTTTTGATTCTTGTAAAATTCTAACTTATATTTACTAAAAACTTGCTTCCATGAACTACTTTTTTTTATATTTTCAAAATAGCACTCCAGTAATTTTCTTCTTTCTATAGATATATCTAACTTGGCAAAACCATCAGGGGCAGTTTGTAGATTTAGACCGACACCGCAGATAAGGTTTTTGTCCAATATATTTGTAATCATACCGCCGGCTTTTTTATCTTCTAAGTAAAAATCATTGGGCCATTTCAACCATATAGCCGAGCCAAACTCATTAAGCGTCTCTTTTAAGAGATATGCAAAATATATAGAAGCAGACTCAATCTTTAAGTCTTTTGGCAACGATGAAATCTCAATAGCAAACGACAAAAAAAGATTGCCGCTAAGTCCTTGCCATGAATTGCCTCTGCTTCCTATCCCATCTGTTTGAATATCTGCAACAACGCTATAAGGAGCAGTAACTTTTTTGCTAAGAAGAAGCTCTTTTAGATACTTTTGCGTAGAGTCAACACTCTTAAGACAATCTATCTGCAATATTTAGTCTTTTACCGTTAACATAAGAGAGGGCATCCATCTCGTTTTTTGACTCAGGCTGAAGCGTATAAATTTTAATGCTGCCTTTTTTACACCCTACGATAATATAGCCTTTTTGAATATCCAAAATCTCGCCTTCATTGTTATGATTTTTACTATCAAGAAGCTCTATCTTTTTTAATTTTAGTCCACATAAGAGATAAATACCAGGCCATGGGGTAAATGCTCTATATTTGTTAAAAAGTTTTTGTGCATCGTCAAAAGTAATTTCACCGTCTGCTTTTGTTATTTTTGTACAATGAGTTGCTTTAGTATCATCCTGCTTTAGCGGAACATAACTTGAAAAATTCTTCAATACATCTATTGTCAATGCCGAGGCGATATCAGTAAGTCTATTAAAAAGAGATTCCGACATCTCATCTTTATCTATATCTGTTTCGACTATTTTTAAAATATCTCCGGTATCAAGCCCCTCATTCATAAGCATAGCGGTTACGCCTGTTTTACTATCTCCATTTAAAATAGCCTGCTGAATCGGGCTTGCACCCCTATAGTGCGGTAGTATTGAAGCATGAAGATTTATACATGGAGCATGTTCTAATATCTCTTTTGGCAAAATTTGTCCATAAGCTGCAACAACAATATAATTGCACTCTATTTTCAATAACTCTTCAACTACACTTTTATCTCTTAGTCTTTTTGGCTGATGGCATGGTATATGGTTTTCTAATGCAAATGTTTTAACAACGGGCGGCGTAAGGATTTTTTTTCTCCCTACCGGTTTATCAGGCTGAGTATATACGGCAACAACCTCCATCTCTTTTGTTTGAGTAATTTTTTTGAGTATCTCTAATGCATACTCTGGAGTTCCCATAAAAATAATTTTCATTATTTACCTCTGGTAAAGAGTGTTCCGCCTATATGTTGCCCTTTGAGCATAAGGCTTTTTATACTCTCTAAGTCATAACCGCTTGTTAAAACCATATCGATTGAGTTTTCTAAAAGATAGTTTGCTGCTTTTAGTTTTGTAATAATGCCGCCTGTTGCAAAAGTGCTATTTGGGTTTGCTTCTTTTTCTAACTCATCTTTGTTGATGCTGTTTACTGTTTTTAATATTTTTGCATCTGAAAATTTTCTCGGGTCTTTATCATAATAAGCGTCTATATCCGATAGTATGATAAGTAAATTAGAAGCCGTATATTTTGCGACATACGCAGAGAGTTGGTCATTGTCTCCTACAACAAGCTCTTTAGTAGTTGTTGCATCGTTTTCGTTTATAATGGGAATAACTCCGTTTGACAAAAGCGTATCAACAGTATCTTTTATCCTGTTTGTTTCATCTTCATTGCTAAAGTTTGCGGCAGTTACCAAAACTTGAGCTGTTAAAATATTGTGAGTAGCAAACTTTTTAGCATATTTGTTCATAAGTATAGGCTGCCCTATAGACGCTAAGGCTTGTTTATTTTGCAGTCTGCTTCTATCTAACTTTAATGCCGTATATCCTGCTGCAACCGCACCTGATGATACCAATATGACTTCATTTTGAGCTCTTAGTTCTACTAAAAAATCAACTAAATTTCTCATTCTCTCAAGCGCGATAGCATCATTTTGAGTAAGTACCGCGCTACCGACTTTTACAACAACCCTTCTCATTACTAAATCTCTCTGTTTGATTGAACCAAATTAAAGAGTGCATGCTTAAGAGGCTCAATATTTCTGTGCGTTGCAGAAGATATAGGTATAACAAAATAGGGTAATTTCCTATCATATCCAAGCGTTTCGTCTGCAGTAGGCTGTATGAAGTATGGCATAGAATTATCCATATCAAGTTTAGAATTTTTTGTAGCTTCAACACCTACAATTTTTAAAAACTCTTCTACAAGATCGTCTATCTTATCCGGATCTATAATATCTGCTCTTGTAAGAGCAATAGCGTACTTGCTTTGTGCTAATTTTTCAGAAAAAAGTGCAACTTCGGATTTAAGTGTCTCTATCTGCTCTCTTAAATCTCTATAAGACGCTAAATCAATCATAAAAAGAAGTATTTTTGTTCTTTCAATATGTCTTAAGAACTCTATACCAAGCCCTTTCCCTTCACTGGCACCACCTATAATACCAGGAATATCCGCCATGACAAAAGATTCATAATCACCAATGTTAACTTGCCCCAACTTAGGTGTAAGCGTTGTAAATTCATAATTTGCAATCTCAGGACGAGCATTTGAAACGGTAGAGATAAGCGTGGATTTTCCCACATTCGGAAATCCTACTAAGCCAACATCCGCAATAAGCTTTAATTCAAGCCTAACCGTTCTAGTCTCACCTTTTTCACCAGGTTGCGCGTATGTCGGTCTTTGGTTTGTAGATGATTTGAAGTGCGTATTTCCAAGTCCGCCTCTACCACCCTTGATAAAAAGCTCTTCTTGGGTATCTTTAATCATGTCAAAAAGTATTTCACCAGTATCCGCATCTAAAATCTGTGTACCGGGAGGAACTATAATAACTTTTTTTGCACCTGCTTTTCCGGTCATATTTGACCCCTCGCCCTGAGAGCCGTCATCAGCTTTTATGTGCATCTTTTTTTGAAAGTGTGAAAGAGTATGCGTATTATTATCGCAACGAAAATAGATATCTCCGCCTTTACCACCGTCGCCACCGTTTGGACCGCCATTTAAAACAAATTTTTCACGACGAAAAGCAACACATCCTGCACCGCCTTTACCGGATGTTACCGTTAATTCAACGCTATCTATAAACATAAATTTTCCTTGATAAATATCATTTGAAATGAAATACTTAAAAATTTACTACAAAATAAGTGAATTGTTAAATATTTAAAATTTTTGAATAAAAAGAGTAGAAACATCTGGGGTTATCCCAGATATTATGAAATTATGCAGCAGGAATAATAGAAACTTGTTGGCGTTTTTTATCTTTTCTATGGAAAGATACAACACCGTCAACCAATGCAAAAATAGTATGGTCTTTTCCCATTCCTACATTTTTACCAGGGTGAATTTTTGTTCCTCTTTGGCGAATAATGATGTTTCCAGCTATAACAGCTTCTCCACCATATTTTTTTACACCAAGTCTTCTACCAGCCGAGTCACGATTATTCTGTGTACTACCTTGACCTTTCTTATGTGCCATTTTAAATCTCCTTAAATTTTTTTAGCGTTTTTTACGCTGCGATTTTAGTGATGCGAACACGCGTGAAGTCTCTTCTGAAACCTCTTTTTACTTTAGAGTCTTTACGACGACGCTTTTTAAAAGTAATAACTTTTCTCTCACGACCTTCATTGATAACTTCAGCAGTTACAACAGCACCCTCCACAAAAGGAGTTCCAACTCTAAGCTCACCTGCGTTAAGAGCCAAAACTTCTTTAATTTCAAACGAAGATTTAGGTTCTAGAGTCATCTTATCTAATAATAAAATATCGCCCTCTTGAACTTTATACTGTTTACCACCATTTTTTATAATTGCGTACATTACGGTTCCTTGAATCTTTAGATACTTAAGCCCTTGAGGATACAAAGCTGATACACTCAATAGGTTTTATTTCTACAAAAAGTTCGGAATTATATCCTCATAAGCTTTAAGTTTTGTTTAATCATACTTTTATATTGCAATATTTTTATTTTTGTAAAATTTTTTTAGCCACAAATCAAGCGGACTTAGTACCCTGTAAATAACAGGCACTACTAGGAGCGTAAGAAGCATTGAGCTAAATAGCCCTCCCATAATAGAGATAGCCATAGGAGCTTTTGTCTCACTTCCAAGCCCTTGACTTAGTGCCAACGGAAGCATGGCAAAAATCATAGCTACCGTTGTCATCAAAATAGGGCGAAGCCGTTTTTCTCCTGCCTCTATAAGTGCTTCATCAACGCTCTTACCGCTATCTAGCGCATGGTTTGCAAAATCAACAAGCAAGACTGCATTTTTACCGACCATTCCCATCAATAGCATAAAGCCTATCATAACAAAAAGGCTAAATTGAAGCCCGCTTGCATAAAGAGCAAGCATAACCCCGACAATACTAAGAGGAAGTGCTGCCATAATGATAAATGGCTGTATAAGCGACTCATATAAAATAGCTAAAATAATATACATTAAAATAACGCTAAGCCCGATAGCAACACTAAAAGCTTCGCCTGTTTTAACCATCTCTTCGGCAAAACCGGTAAATCTGTAACCTACATTTTTTGGCAGTAGCTCATCAATTTTTTCTTTTGTGTAAGACACCGCTCCGCCTAGGTCAAGTCCGAAGAGATCTGCATAAACAGTCACCTCTCGCTCTCTATCGAAATGATTTATAGTGCTTTGCGTATTTGACTCTTTAAACTCTACCAACCCGTCCAAATAGACCAATATACCATCGTTAGTTCTAATTTGAAGCTTTTTGATATCTTCTATGCTTACTCTATTTTCATCATTAAATCTTAATGTTATATTATACTGCTTACCGCTATCTTCAAAATATGATATTTCCAAGTCGCTTGAAAATGCAATAGCTATGCTCTGTGCAATATCTGAGGCACTAACTCCCACACTTGAAGCGTTTTGTCTTAATATATTTATATCAATTTGCGGTTTTTCTTCATCCAAATCGGTATCTACATCTACAAAACCATCTTTTTTTTGCAGATACTCTACTAAATTTTTTTTAGCTTCGCCCAAATCTTCAAATGAATCTGATTTTAAAACTATCTGGTATGGCACCGACACTCCCGCACCTTTGATATTTGGAATTGCAGATGCGGTTATAAACATATCGTTTTGGTAAGGTTTTAGCTTTTCTCTGAAATTTTGAATAATTTGCTCTTGAGAAGCTTCTCTCTTTGTTTTTTCTACAAGTTTTACATATATAATTGCTTTATGCTTTTCCTGTGCGGTCGTATAGCCTACATTTAGAGTCGTATATTCGACATTTACATCTTCTCTTACCAAATTTTCTATAATTTTTGACTGCGCTATCATCTCATCAAGCGCTATGCCTGATGAAGCTCTTAGCTTTATCTCAAACTCTGCTTTATCCTCTTTTGGTATAAAATCCATTCCGATTTTCGGAAAAAGAGAAAGAGATATCATAAAGATAGCAACAACCAAAATAAGCGTTATAAATTTAAACCTCAAAACTGCATAAAGTATCTTCTCATAAAAACCCTCTAAAGATTTAAAAAACTTCTCAGTCATATCATAAAAACGATTGTGTGATTTTTTAAGAACTATTGCGCTCAAGCTCGGAATAAAACTCAGCGCTATCGTATATGAAATAATGATTGCAAATCCGACCGTCATAGCAAAGCTCTCAAAAAACTTTCCGACAATTCCGCTCATAAAACTAACAGGGATAAAAACAGCTAAAAGCATAGCCGAGATTGACAAAATTGTAAAAGCCATCTCTTTTGTGCCCTCATATGCCGCCGTATATCTATCCACTCCCTCTTCTATCTTTTTGTAGATATTCTCAATAACAACAATTGCATCATCTATAATAATACCTATTGCCAGAGTAAGCCCGATAAGCGTCATCTTGTTTAAATCAAAACCCATATAGTCCATCAAGGCAAATGTGCCCATAATAGAAGCCGGAATGGAAAGTGCAGAGACTAAAGTAATCGTCATATTTCTTAGAAATACAAAAACTATAATTGAAGCTAAAATTGCTCCATAAATTAGGTCAAATTCCACATCTTTTAGCGAATTTATGATGAAAGGTGAAGTGTCATTTAAAACTTTTACATCAAATCTATCGCCTGCCATATCTTGAATCTGCGGAACTACGCGTTTTACTCTCTCGACTACATCAAGCGTATTTGTACCTGAGATTTTTTGTACTTCCAGCATAACGCCTTCAATACCGTTATAAGAAGCATAGCTTTTGGCATCACTGAGCGTATCCTCTACTTTTGCAATATCTTTTAATCTGATATTATCTTTTATTTTTAAATTTTGTAACTCTTCAAGACTCAAAGCGTCTGCTTTTGTCTTTAAAATAAGTTCTTTTGTTTTTGTTATAAGCTTACCGCCGCCGATTTTTACATTTTCCTGTGCAACGATAGAGTTTAGTTCTGCAATTGTAATGCCATATTTATTTAACTCTTTTGGATAAGGAAATATCTTTATCTCCCTATCTTTATACCCAATAGTATTTATAGCGCCTACATCATTTATTTTTTGCAAAAGCGGTTTTGCTTTTTCATCGCTAAATAGCATAAGATTTTTTATATCATCATTTTTTGCAGTTAAAAAGATGCTAACAACGGGAGCAGCACCTATGTCTAGCTTGCTAACAAGCGGAGTATCTGCATCTTTTGGAAAATTGACGGCGGAGACCTTATCTCTTACATCATTTGTAGCTTCATCTATGTTTCGTTCCAAAAAAAATTTTATCGTTACTATACTGATACCATCGGCACTATTTGAAATAATACTATCAATGCCGCTTATTTGAGAAACTGCTTCTTCTATCTTATCCGTTATCTGCGACTCTATGGTCGAAGCTTCTGCGCTTGCATAAGTTGTTTTAACGGTAACTATAGGAAAATCAACATTAGGAAAAAGTGCAGCCGGCATAGATTTAAAGCTCATATATCCAAATATACATAGCGTTAAAACATACATCAATGTCGCTATAGGTCTTTTTATGGAGAGTTTATACATATACTACTCTTTGACCTCTGTTTGTATGTAGCCATCACCAAATAGCCCGACTAAAAAATCTTTTGCCTCTACCTCTGCTCTTATTTTTCTGCTTTCTTGATTTATGGAAGGGTAAATTTTTACTATATTTGCTCTATGTTGAACAGTATCTCCGTCGATTTTATACAAAAAAGATTGCCCTACTTTGACTTGTTTCCAATACTTTTGATCAAATTCGATAATAAGTTTTCTTTTGTTAATGCTCTGAATTTTTAAAATAGTTTTTAGGTTCATTGCGTTTACCACATCACCTGCCTCTACATTTTTTTCATAAATAGCACCATCAAAAGGAGCATAAAGAAAAGTTTTACTGTAAAGCTCTTCTTGATATGCAACGCTTGCTTTTGCCTCATTAAGCAGTGTTTTTGCTTTTTCATAAGCTAGCGCATACACATCAAGCTTTGCTTCATCTACAATATCTCCTATTTTTTCCCATCTATTATAGTCTCTTTGTGCATATTTATAAATGACCTCAGCAGATGCCAACTCTGCTTTTGCAATCTCTAAAGATGCTTTTGTCTCATCATTTACAAGTTCAACAAGTTTATCACCCTTTTTTACACTGCTTGATATATCAACAAAAACTCTCTTTACTATACCGCTTGCATCAAATGCTAGATTTGCGTTTTTATCTGCTTGAACATAAAAACTTGCATATATACCCTGTGCATTTAAACCGTAAACTAAAACAAACAACAAAAAAAATACTATTTTCATCGTATATACTCCTCTATTTTTTTGCCGCTATAATAATAAAGCATCGCATAAGCAACCTGCATATCATTTAAAGAGCGTTTATACAATGCTTTAGCATTTGTGCTTGCACTAAGCGCTTCAAGATAAACAACATAGTCAACTATTCCTGCACTATACTTTTTGCTAATAGTTTCAAAAGCACTCTTAGAAGCGTCTAAAGCACTATTTGCGCTCTTAATTTTTAACTTTGCACTATTGAGCCTTATAATTGAGAGTTCATGATACATTTTTTGTTCATCTGTTTTGTAAACGATCTCCTCATTGATAGCTTTAGAGCTTAAAAGTAAAGACTTTTTTACCTCTTTTTGAGCTCCATAATCAAAAATTCTCATATTAAGAGTAAGTGTTGCAATATTTTGATAATCAATTTTTGCGGGATGATTTGACTCTATATTTTTATAGCCGTAATATGAATATGTATCTTGAAAATTTATAGTCGGATAGTAAATGCTCTCAATGGCTTCTGCACTTTGAAGCATAGCATTTTGTTTATACAACAGCGACTTGATAGCGTCTGCTTCTTCGATATCTAAAAAATCGGCTTCATCAAAAGAAGAATCTTCTAAATTTTGTAACTTTTTACCTACTCTTAGTTCAAGATGTTTCTTTATGCTCAATATTTCAAAAGTAAGCGACTCCATCTCATAAAGAGTAGTATCGTAAGCAGCTTGAAGCCTCTGCACATCATCCTGTGTAGCCAATTTTGCTTCAACAAATCGCTTTACTCTCTCTAATTGCTCCGCAATGGATTTTTTTGCATCTTCTTTAGCCTTTAGATGAGCTTCAAGGCTCTTATACTCAAAAAAATCTCTTACTACCTCAAGAGAGAGGCTCTTTTTCATCTCGCTCTCATCATAAGATGCTGCTAGGTACTCATTTTTTGATTCGTTTAGACGAGCTTTGCTCATACCTCCATCATAAATATTTAGGCTTATTTTAGAGTAAGCTCCATATGTATCCGGAATTTGAAAGTAAGTTGTGTTTGTTTTATTTTCATAAAAACCTCCCACATCAATCGTAGGAAAATATGAACTTTTTTTTGACTCTACAATTTCTGATTTTGCCTCTTTTGCATACTTTGCAGAAATGATAAGGTTGTTATTTTGATGTGCATACTCCAAAATAGTTTTAAGATTTTCCGCAAAAAGAAAAATCGGAAAAAGAAAAAGCAGAATTTTGCGCATTATTTAACTAATGCTACTGCATCAATCTCTACCAAAGCATTTCTAGGCAATGTTTTTACTGCTACGGTTGAGCGAGCAGGTTTGTGTGAACCAAAAGCCTCTGCGTATATCTCGTTTACGACTCCAAAATCATCCATTGAAGCTAAAAATATAGTTGTTTTTATAACGCTATCAAAAGATGCTCCTGAAGCTTCTAAAACAGCTCTTAGATTTGATAAAACCTGTTTTGTCTGAACTCTGATATCATCTTCAAGCATAACTCCCTCAGGTGTTAGAGCGATTTGTCCCGATGTAAAAACCATACCACCTGCTACAACTGCCTGTGAGTATGGCCCTATTGCCGATGGTGCTTTGTTAGTTTGTGTAAATTTCATATTAAATCCTTATTATTTTTTCAAATCTTTTACTTCGTCTAAAAGCTCATAAAAGCCCCCTATACTTCTATCTCCGATAGTCGTATATATGACCTTGCCGTTAGAGTCTAAAAAGTAGTGTCTTGGGACAGGCTTTGTCTCAAGCCCCTCAGGTATATCATCAATATCTCTTGATAGATATAAAAGAACATACTCTTTTGTCAACTTATCTACAACCTCTTTTTTCTCCAAAACATTTTTCTCAAACTTTTCACAATACTTACAATATTCCGATCCCAAAAAAAGATAAATATCTTTTTTCTCTTTTTTCGCCTTAGAGAGTGCAGCTTTATAGTCACTTGGCCAATCAAATGCGCTAAGAGTCGCTACAAGTAGTGCTATTGTAATCAAAAATCTCATATATTCTCCTTCTTATACCAATTATCTATAAGAGTCCTAAAAACTTCATAGAGCCCTTCAACCTCTTTTATGCCCACTCTCTCATTGATAGCATGAATTCTATCATTAATAACGCCAAATTCAACTACATCTATACCAAGAGGTGCAAAATATCTTGCATCCGATGTCCCTCCTGCCGTTGAGTGTTTTGGTTTTATACCCGTTACACTCTCTATAGCTATAGCTATATTTTTTATAAGCTTCTTATCTTGCGGAGTTACAAACGGGTAAGAACCTTGAGAGAGCCGAAGCTCATACTCGATGCCTGCAAGGTTTTTTGATATAAACTTTTCTATATCTTCTTTAGATGTTAAAGTCGTGTTTCTTACATTAAACATCATTTTTAGCTCATTTGGGGTAACATTTGTCACCTCCATACCTGCTCTTATATCTGTTACGACAAATTTGCTAGGGCTAAAAAATTTATCTCCGCTATCTAAATCCACTCCCGCCATACTTGCTAATCTTGGAGCAATCAAATTTACAGGGTTTATGGATTTCTCAGGATAAGCCGCATGCCCTTGCTTGCCTTTAATAGTTAGATACCCGTTAATGGAACCTCTTCTTCCTACCTTTATGGCATCGCCAAAAACACTCTCGCATGTCGGTTCTGCCACAATAACCGCATTGGGTAACATAGAGTTTGATTGAAGATACTTTACAACCTCTCGCGTACCATAAATCCCATCACCCTCTTCATCTGAAGTAAGAATCAAAGATAGCGTTCCGTTAAAATCTTTCGTATCTTTTATGGCTTTTACAAACGCTGCCACTCCGCTCTTCATATCCTGTGTTCCGCGTCCATAGATATAACCCTCTTTTTCTACGGCTTTATACGGATCGCTATCCCATCCGCCGCCAGATGGAACAACATCTACATGCCCCGCAAAACAAAGATGCTCTCCGTCTGTGAATTTTTTGTAAAGAAAAAGATTTTTTACGCCCTCTACATCAATGCGAACTGCTTTAAAATCATGCAAATAATTCTCTACAAAATCTAAAAGTCCGCCATCATCGGGAGTAACACTCTTGGACTCTATCATAAATTTAAATAGCTCTATTAGCTTCATATATATCCTATTTTTTTTCAAAAGCAAATTATACTAAAGTTGTTAAGAATTTTCACACTCTAATCCATAAAAATAACGACATAGCTAAAAATTTATCAACTATATGAAAACTGTGATATTATGATAGAATAATATAACAACAAAACGGATGGATGATGTCAAATATCTTTTTAACTCATAAAGATGCTTATTATAAAAACATTAAGCCTGTGGTTGCGGACTATGCCTACAGAGGCAAACGATATCATATTGATTTTGCACTTGCTATTGGCTTTTGCGATAAAAATATCAATTTATGTGATTTTATACAAATAAAAAGAAAAACTGACAAGGTAATACCGCTTGAAAACAACCTATGCTGCATTATTTTTGACTGTGTCGATGCAAAAAGAGTTGAAAGTGCAACACAAAATTTAAAAAAACAAATGAATACAAAGTGTAATACAGAAGAGTTTTTTATTGAAGTTGTAACATTTAGCGAATATGAAAATGACTTAAAAATGTTTAACTATCTTTTTGATGATTTAGAGCATTTTTTACTAAATAAAAGCTACAAAACACTATAAATATAAATCAATCCCAGTCGCTTAGAGTAAATTTTCCCTTACTCTCTTTTTTTTCACCTTGAAGCTCTTCATATTTCAATTCTAAACCTCTTGAAGTCATTACAAAGCCATCTACTTTAATGTTGCCTTCGTGTATCTTTTTATGATGCTCTTTGCATAGAGGAACAAGATTGTGTTTTGAATCTTTATGGAAGTGTCCTATAAAACCTTTGGCATCGGCTAATGATTTATGGTTTATATGGTGCACATCTTCAGCGATAGACCCGCAAATAACACATTTTGTAAGATAAAGTTCTTTGTTATATTTGCTCGTTTTTTTCTTCACAAGTAATTCTAGTTCATCAAAATCCTTAGCAAGGCGCTTGCGAATTTTATTTGCCGTTTCTAAAAAATCACTATCCATATGAAGAGACTTTGCAAATTCAAGACCATATATACTGCTTCCGCTTCCCTTTTGCAAAATTCTGTTAAACACCAATCTATCTTGCGCCTCGTCGTACTCAACGCTTAAATGCAAATCTACGACATTTTTAAGCTCTCTTATCTCTTGCATCGTAGATAGTTGATGCAGATGCGTGGCAAAAAGAAATAAAGAGCGAAGTTGAGAGAGTTTTATAATGGCACTTGATACTATGGCAACACCCGAAAGCGTCTCTGTTCCATGGCTTATCTCATCTCCTAGTATCAGAGAACGAACGGTTGCACGATTAAATATATTTTTTAACTCAAGCATCTCAACTGCAAATGTCGATAACCCTTTTGCCAAATTATCTTTTGATACAATCCTTGTAAAAATTGAGTCGAATAACGAAAATTTCATAACGGAAGCACTCACAAAAAAGCCGCTTTGTGCCATTATAGTAGCTATGGCTATGCTCTTCATAAGAGATGATTTACCGCTGGAATTTATACCGTAAAGCAAAACCCCGTTTATTTGATGTCCGTCATGAAGCTTAGAATCCAACATAACTGTATTTGGGTGCGGTAGGTCAAGATATCTTCTATCTCCCATTACAATATCGTTTGGAACATACAAAGAAGCTCTATTTTGAAGCTCTACAAGCGGATGGCGAAGCTGCATAATCTGCATAAAGTTCTCACTATCTGCAACATCGACTATCATAGGTCTTGAATGGTTATACTCCTGAGCTGCTTTGGCAGAGCTCACCGCAACATCCAAATCGGCGATATAGGCAATAACTCTATCAAAAAGCAAAGAATACCTTTTTTCATATATTGATTGAAGATGTAAAAATCTATCTTTTACAAGAGAGACTATTTTACGGCGATTTTTCATCATTTTGTCAGAGAGCGTATCGGTAAAATCTGATGTTATTTTTACATTATTTGTAAATTTTTTAACAACAAATCTTTTAAACTCATCATGTTTATAAAATGCGCTCTCAATCATAGAAAATCTATTTTTGCTAAGAGAGATATAATAGCCCTCTTTTTCTAAAAAGCCAAGAGTTGCCAATCTGCTTGAACTTCCTGCATTGCAAGACTCAAGCATAAGCTCTATTTTTTGCATAATATCTTCATATGCAAGTAGCATAGTACTGTTTTCTTTTACTAAGGTGTCAATCGCTTCATCAACTCCGCTCATCAAAAAATTTTCATCTATAGTTGCATTTGTAAAACGGCGAGATATATCTAAATCTATGCTTTTTGAAATATCTCTTAAAAATTCATCAACCTCATTCTCATGAAATGAAGCTTTTTGAATTTTATGTTTTTTCATATAAAAAAGCAGCTCTTTGACGCTTTGCATTGAATCATATATGTGGTTTATCTCAAAAGGGTGAAGCCTTGCCAAATCGACTCTGCGAGCCAATCTCTCTAAATCATATATGCCTCGCATAACTTCATCTAAATACCTAGTATGCGGCATAACCCTTTCTATAAGGTCGTATCTTCTTTCAATTTCATCTTTTTCCATTATAGGATTTAGAAGCCTCTCTTTTAGAAGTCTGCGCCCGATTGCAGTTGCACTTTTATCTAACATCTTTAAAAGTGTAAATTCATTTTTGTCTTTAGAAATAATACCGATTTGCTCAAGAGCACTGTTTCCAAGATAGACAAAACGGCGGTTATCAATAATTTTTGGATAGTCAAGCTTTTGGATGATATGGTAATCATGTTCTATGACAAAGTGAATAAGCGTTGCCAGCGACTCCGTTATCATAGGATTTCTTTCCAAATCCAAATGTTCTATGGGCGATAGCAGCGATTTTATCTGATAAACTTCACGAAAAAGCTCATTTTGAAACTCTATTTTTGGGCGAACATTGTTCACACTATAGTTATAATGTTCCGGAATTTCCAAATATCCGATAACCCGTCGCTGATCATCTACTCCATCTAAAAAAGTAATTACAACTTCGGATGTTCTGTATGTATTTAAAAGATGAAATACTTCATCAAGGGCATAAGAGGGATCCTCGCTTGTTCCATGACTCTCATAAAGCCAAGTTTTTCCGGTTGTCACATCTACGGCGCTATAACCGACTGAGTAAATCCCGCGAAACTTATCTACCAAAACTGAAGCTATGTAATTATCATCATTATCTACTAGATAGTCAAAATTAGTGCCCGGTGAGATGATTTGAGATATATATCTGCTTATCTTCGGCGGATTGCCTTTTTGCTTTATGACAATTACCGTATATTTTTGCTCCAAAATCAAACGACTTAGATACCTATCGAAAGATACGGACGGGACACCTGCTAGAAGAGGATTTTTATCGCTGTTTTCTATAATATTTTTATTTTTTTTAGTAAGCTGTATATTTAAAAGTTCTGCTATCTCTTTTGCTTTACCTATTTGCACTTCATCGTTATTTATCTCATAAACTTCAAAAAAAGTTCCTATTTCCATAAATACGACTGTATCGGAGCCATATTTGCGCTCAAAATGCGCCTGTAGCTCAAAATAAATTTGAGTTAAAAGCTTCTCTTTAGAGTTTAAAATAGAGTCTAATTCTACTTGGCGCATATATGTCTTTTTTAGTTAAGATTATAGCATAATATTGTAATGTATTTTGATAGAAGTATCTCAATTTATAAATGATTGAGTAGGGAGGGTTTTTAGTTCTTTTTTTAAGGGCTTTGAAAGTCCCTAAAATAGGGCTTTGTGG
>JAUPKZ010000033.1 GCA_030837195.1 Campylobacterota bacterium | reverse complement strand
AACATCAAAAAAAAGCTCAACACATCCGATGGAGAGATATTTTTAGAGGTAAACAAAGAGATAAAAAACGGTGATTTTTTAACACTTTTCGGCAAAAGCGGAAGCGGAAAAACAACTTTACTTCGGATAATCTCGGGGCTTGAAATGCCGCAAAGCGGAGAGATAATAGTAGATGATGAAGTGTGGTTTGACAGTGAAAAAAAGATAAATTTATCGCCGCAGAAGCGAAATGTCGGTTTTGTATTTCAAGACTACGCGCTTTTTCCCAACATGAGTGTACGGCAAAACTTAGAATTCGCTCTAAAAAATAGAAATGATAATAAAAAGATAGATGAGATTTTAGAGGTTATGGAGATAACAAATCTCTCCTCCACAATGCCTCATAACTTAAGCGGCGGACAAAAACAGCGTGTTGCAGTGGCAAGAGCTTTGATGAGCAATCCAAAAATGCTTCTTCTTGACGAGCCGCTCTCCGCACTTGAACACAGTATGAGAGCAAAACTTCAAGATGAACTCTTAGCAGTTCATAAAAGATTTAACATTACATCCGTTTTGGTAAGCCACGATATCGGTGAAGTCTTTAAGCTCTCAAACCGTGTGTGGAAAATTTCGCTTGGGGAGGTTACGAATGATGGTACTCCAGTGCAGGTCTTTGCAAATCAAAATCTAAGTTCAAAATTTAAGCTTACGGCGGAAGTGCTTTCCATCAAAAAAAGCGATATTTTATATATCGTAGAGCTTTTATCCAGCAATGAAATCATTAAAATAACGGCTACAAAAAGTGATATTGCAGATATAAAAGTCGGTGATAAAGTACTGCTCTCAACGAAGGCATTTAACCCGATTGTGACAAAAATATGAATAAATTTTATCAAACATATATAGATACTCCCATCGGTATGATGGTTGCAAAAGCTACGGATGAGGGGCTTTTTTTGCTTGATTTTTTAGATGAAAAAGATGACTTGATTGTAAATAAAAATCATATATTAGAGTCGGTAAAAATTGAGCTAAGCGAGTATTTTTCTAAAAAAAGAAAGATGTTTAACATCCCTCTTTTGCTTGATGGAACTCCATTTCAAAAAGAGGTTTGGAACACACTTTTAAAGATAGGGTATGGCAAAACTATAAGTTATAAAGAAGAGGCTTTGATGATGCAAAAGCCACTGGCACATAGGGCAGTTGCCAATGCAAACGGTAAAAATCCTATATCTATCATTATCCCTTGTCATAGAGTTATTTCTAAAGGCGGAGCTATTGGCGGATATACGGGCGGAGTATGGAGAAAAAAGTTTTTGCTTGAGTTAGAAGATAGTTTTTAGAGGTAGCATTAATTTTTTGTAGTGTATAATAAAACAAACCATACACAAAAAGTAGCCTAATGCAAACAGATTTGATAGTAAAAGCCATTGTTGTACTTGTTATAGTGTTGGCAATTTTGATTTTTTTTCTATTTTTAGAACCAAGCGAACGGAAGAAAGAGGTACAAAAGCCTAAAGAGAGCTCTTCAAAAGAAAAAGAAGAGACGCAAACTCAACAAAATACAGATTTAAAATATCTTGTTAGTATTATAAAAAATAAAAAAACATCTTCGGATATACTAAGCCAAACACTTGATCTTATTATAAAACATCATGGAGTCGTACATAAAAAGTTGGGTATTAGAGCGCATCCTGATTTTGATATCTATATAGATATTTTATTTAATATTTGCAGACATAGAAATGCAACAAAAGATATGATACTAAAATTTGATAAAGAGCTGGCAAAACTAAACCCTGACTATATAAAAGAGATAAATGAAGCAATTGCTAGGGGTTTAGAGTCAAGGAGAGTTTAGAGTTTGCGCCTCTAAAGTGTATCCGTAATACTTCCTTGAATTATGTGTATGCCTCTATTTTTCAGTTGTTCAAGTGTTGCACTATTGCTAACCCCTACGGCTATAAGAGACGAGTTTACTTTCTTTGCAGCCGACTCAAGCGTTAGAAGCGCTTTGTCGCTTTGTGTTAGATAGTAGTCGCTCTCTGCTTTTATATAGAGCGGTTTAAGAAGTTGTATATATGTGAAGTCTTCACACTCGCCTATAAATTCAAAAATACCGATTTTTATGTTATGCTCATCAAATAACTCTCTATACATTCTTATCAATTTTGAATCTTCATGAACCAGTTTGTCCGGTAGCTCTATGATTACGCTAAAGGGAAGCGTAGGCATATTTTCTCTTAGCAGCTCGCTTAAAGAGCTATATGTATCTTTATCTTCTAAATATGCCTGCGGCAATCTTATGGCATAGGTTGCATTACCGCTAAGAAGTTCATGTGCATTTTTAAAAAGCATAGAAATAACGGTTTTATAGACATCTATATGACGACCCACCTGAATAGCAGGCGCCATAAACTGCGAGTAGCTATAAGAGCTGTTTTTATCAAGCGTTAGATTGATGCTAAGAATATTGTGTACTGCTCTTTTTGTGCTTGTGTCTATGGCGCTCCATGAAACAAAATGAAATCTCTGCTTTTCAATAGCTTTGTTTATGAGCATTTTCCATGCTTCTTTGCCCATGACTTGAGCGACTGTTTGTGATCTCTCCAGATGAATTTTAGTATGTGAGAATTTTGCTTGTGCCAAAGCATTGTCCGAGCGCGCAAACAGTTGGGCTATGGTGTCTGAGTATGAGTACTCATAGATGCCCATTGAAACAAAAGTTTGGTTTTTATTTAGCCCTGCTAAAGTGATATCGTTAACTATAGCATGTTGCATTCGTTTTGCTATCTCAAGCGCATTTTCGCCGTTGCACTGAGGAAGCAGCAAAGAGAATTCCGTAGGGTTTATTCTAGCAACTATGGAGTCGCTGAAATTTTTAGCTTCTTCCTTAAAAATATTTGCAATTTTTACAAAGAGCTTATCAACTTTTTGTCTGCCGAGTTTTTCGTTTGCTTCTATAACACCGCTAAGGGCAACAAGGATATTTGTTCCGCCTCTGTGCAGAGCATCTACTTTTAAGTACTGCGGAAGTTTATCTATGAGATATTTTCTATTTTTAAGGCTTGTGTCTTCATCAATGTAGCTAAGTTCTCTGTATGCAACAAGCTCTTCATCGACTTGTGCTTTTTGTAGAGCAGGAGCGGTTTGCTCTTTTTGCATACTCTTAGCAACGGTTTTTACCGCTACACTCTCTTTTTGTCGCTCATCTTGCGGAGAGCTTTTTTTGAGTAGGTACGCAATAGCCACAGCGCTTGCCGTACTAAGTGCTATAAAACTCAAAATAAGATTTATAAAAACGGCATATAGCTGTTTATATGCATAGATGGTGCTACTTTGGACTTCAAGTGTTCCTAGATCCAAAACTTCTACGGAGGCACTTTTTGTTTTTAAATCTACAAGAGAGCTAAACCACTTAGGGACTTCGCTCAAGAGCTTGCTCTCTTTATTGTATATATGTTTTTTGTTTTTATCGCTAAGTGTTATAGCGCTAAAAGCCGTAGCTTCAAAATTGCTGCTTATGATATTTGCTATGGCATCGGAGTTGTTGTGCGTGTTGTTGAGTAGCAGAGCGATTGAAATAGCTTTGTTTTGTGAATCTTCAAGAAGCCTTGATTGGACACTTTTAGAGATGCTTTGAAAAGATAAAATTAAAAATAACATCAAAGAAGCAATCGGTAGGACAAAAAGCAGCAAAACAGTTTTTTTAGAAAGCATCATATTTCCTCGCCTTAAAATCAAAATAAAAGAAGCTCAATGTTTTAACATGAAGTGATTATAGCTAAAATTTTCTGATACTACTATCCTCTTTTATGAAAATGTTGTATTATAATTTTTTCTTTTGTGCTATTCGTATCAATATATGGCTTTAAGAACGCCGGAGCATTCCTGCCTTGGTATTTCATGATGTCATTAAGCATACTCTGCGCTACTCTTTTTTCATCTTGTTTTTTTGCGCCGACAAGATAGTTAAAGAGAAGTTCGCAGAGTCTTTGAAGTGAGATTTGCCAAGTAGAGTCCGTTTGGGTATATATCCATAGGCTAAAATCATAAAAATTTTTAAATACGCTCTCATTTTGCCAAAGAAGTTTGACGCTCTCTTTGAAATTGCCGCTATTGTAGAAAAGATCCCAAAATCTTGAAAATCGTTTCATAGTCTGTATATCATTAAATGAGAGTGTAGATGTTTGCAGTACATCGTATGGCGGGATGTCGCTATATACCATTTTATGTTCTATATCATGGCGGTTTATGGCAGTTCCCGATAGTTTTTTAAGTATGCCGATTTGAATCTCGCAGCCGCTAAGTGCAACTAAAGTATCAAGATTTGCTCCAAAACTTTGCAGTGTTTCTCCCGGAAGAGCGACAATCAAGTCAAGATGCATATGAGCATTTGTTTTTTCTTCTAAAAATGTAATGTTTTCCTTGATTTTATCAAACTTTAGAGGTCTTGATATATTGTTTGCTATTTCAGGATTAAGTGTTTGTATGCCGATTTCAAGCTGAAGCGCACCGGATGGAAAAAGGGCAATTTTTTCTTTTAAGGCTTCGGGGAAATGGTCGGGTACGACTTCAAAATGTGCGAAATAGGGCGGCTCTTTTTTTAAAAAGAAGTCAAGCAGCGTTATGGCTGTTTTTATGTTGAGGTTAAAAGTCCTATCTATAAATTTAAAATTTCTTGCACCTCTAGCCCAAAGAAGTTCAAACTCTTCTAAAAGCATCTCTATGTCAAAAGCTCTTACCTTCTCATCCATGGAAGAGAGGCAAAACTCACACTCAAATGGGCAGCCTCTCGATGCTTCTACATATATGTAGCGGTTTTTTATATCATCATCGCTATAGTATCTGTATGGCAGTGCTATTTCTTTGAGCGATGGCATACTCATCTTTATAACTCTTGGTGTCGATTTTTTATTAAGTATGTCTTTGCAAAGATTGTAAAAAGCCTTGTCGCCTTCGCCTTGAATTATAAAATCCGCATTGTCGAAATTTACGCGAAACGGTTCATGCGATACTTCCGGACCGCCTAGAATGATTTTGGTTTTTGGAGAGACTTTTTTGAGTATATGGATGAGTTCTCTAACTTCGGATGCATTCCAGATATAGACACCTATGCCGATAATACAAGGGTTATGAATAAGAATTTTTTCTGCGATTGTTTGCACGGCATCATTTATGCTAAACTCGACTATTTTTGCATTTTCTTGGAGTTCTTGCATATTTGCATATAAATAACGCAACGCAATGGATGTATGTGTAAATCTTGAATTTAGAGTCGTTAGAATGATTGTATTCATAGATGCAAGTGTAGCATAATTATCCACCCCAAAAGGGGAGAAGGAGTAGATAATTTGAAAATAATTTATAGGTTAATATTTTTATCTCTTTTATGATAAGGGGTTGAACATAATTGAGATATGTAATTGTAAATATTATAAGTTAATAGTAAGTTAATAATAATTAAACAATAAGTAAATAGTTACTTTTTATCGTTTTTTATATACTCATCTACCATTTCATCAAGCTTTTTAAATAGTTTGTCGGATGAACTCTCCATTTCCGTAAAGTTTTTATAAATAATATCCGGATGGTCTTCTTTTAAAACCGTATCATTCTTAACATACTCGAAGTTTCTTAAAACTGCGTCATGAACGCTTGCGTGTATGCTATCAAGCTCTTTAAAAGATCTCATATGCCCGAACTTCTCTTGCCCCGCACCCGTGTACCATTTACCCATACGGCAGTTTTTGTGATCTACAAACTGCTTTTGCGCATTTGAATTTAAAACGGCGGAGTAAGCCGTAGATTTGAAAATGATGTGATCTACTTTTACCAAAGTGGTAAATAGCTGGTTGTTTATCGTTGAAGAGATTTTAGATGATTTTTCTGCAAAAGCATTGAGTTCGGCAAATGTTTGCTGAAACTCATTTATAACATCACTCGACTCTTGCGCTATATCGGAGATATTATCTGAACTCGTACGCATCTCGTTTGCTTCTTGCTGTAATGATTTTATGCTTATCTCTATCTCATGTGTTGCTTTTTGTGTTCTCTCGGCTAGTTTTCTAACCTCATCGGCAACGACTGCAAAACCTCTTCCGTGTTCGCCTGCACGCGCCGCTTCGATGGCAGCATTTAGTGCTAAAAGGTTTGTTTGATCCGCTATGTCTTTTATAAGCCCTACAACATTTGATATCTCTCTAGAGCGCTCTTCAAGATGGATAATGACTTCGTGTGAGCTTGCAATAGACTCAAGGAGTGTTGAGAGTTTTTGGTTAATCTCTTCTACGCTCTCTAGGCTTTTTTCAGACATCAATGCCGTTTGGTGTGAAACTTTTGAGATTTCATCGGAGCCGTTTTGCGATAAAATTATATCGTGCTGTATAACGCCAAGACCTGCGCCTATACCTCCGCCAAGGTTACTAAGGTTGTCGGATAGTTTGCTTTTTATCTTTGTTTCATACCCCATAGCAATAGATGAGATGGCTAGGCGCAATTTTTCCGAAGTTGTGCGAAATATGCCATGCAGCCCTTGCGGATTGGTACTTCTGTAGGTTTTACCGTCTGCCGCACTCTCTATAGAAGTTTGAACATCGCGCATAAAGGCTTCAAATTGGTCAAGCGCATCATTGACGCTCCATGCAAATGCCGCCTCTTTTGAATTGTCACTCGGTATGCCCGTGACTCTTCCGCTTAGCTTTCCGTTTGCGGCTTCACGCAGAAGTGCAATAACTTCATCGTGGAGTTCCGCATGTCTTTTTTTGTTTTTATTTATCTTGAAGAGAGATAATAAGCTCATCGTATGCAACCCCTTTTTCGTGTAAAATATCTGTTAAAACTTTAAATGAAGCATCAACCCCGCTTCTCTTTTCAACTTCTAGCATTTTTTTATATAGTGGAATAATAACCTCAAGTGCTCTTGGGTTTGGTCTGCGTCTTACAGAGTAGTAATCGACTATATTGCCTCTCTCATCAAGCGTTGCAGTGATATTTGCATAAACCCAGTAATCATTGTTATTTTTGGTTTTATTGATAACATAAGCAAAGACTTCCTGTTTTTTTGGCAGTGTCTCCCAGAGATATCTAAAAACTGCTTTTGGCATATCCGGATGCCGTATGATGCTATGAGCTTTTCCAAGCAACTCTTCTTCACTATACTCTGCCATCTCCATAAAAATTTGATTACAGTATGTAATACGACCTTTAAGATCTCGCTACTCACTTATAATCATAGTTATAATATGATATGGCTTCCTAGATAGAAAAATTATATCATATTTCTAATTTTCTACAAAATGAAGATAAGCACATAAGATATGTTATTTGGGTTATAATTGCGTATGTCATTATTATTAGCCGTTTTTTACTTTTTTTACTTCGCCGTGATTGGCGTTTACATCATATTTTTGCCAAAAGTGCTTGCGATGAGTGGATATAGCGCAAGCCAAATAGGCATCATCTTTGCGGCGGCTCCGCTTGTGCGCTTTATAGTCCCTTTTGCTTTTATAAAAGGGCTTAAAATCAATAGAACAAGTTTTAATGCGGCACTGTTTATTATGTGTTTAAGTGCACTAGCTTTCTATTTTTCACTCGATAGCTTTTACAAACTTCTTTTGTCCAATATATCTTTGGGTATAGGTCTTAGTCTTGTTCTTCCGTATGTAGAACTTATCTCTTTAGAGTATCTAGGAAAAGAGAGATACGGAAAAATCAGGCTTTTTGGATCTGTCGGTTTTGTTTTGGTTGCTTTGGTTTTGGTAAAGTTCTTAAGCTCTGCAACGGTTGCGCTCTCCTATTTGCTTGTTTTAACGCTATCTACCGCCGCTGTAGCTTTTGTAATAGCCAAAAAAGCCGATACGCTTTTAGATAAAAGCGAAGATACACAAAATGATATAAGCTTTTTGAGCGACTGGAAGCTGTGGGCAGGGTTTGTCCTTATGCAGGTAAGCTTTGGTTCATTTTACAATTTTTTTACTATCTATGTAACGGATCACGAAATCAGTATGGATACAACCATATATCTGTGGAGTTTTGGTGTTTTGGCAGAGATTTTTATGCTATATTTTCAAGGTTCGCTGCTTCGCAAAAACCTGCTTTTTATAATTCAGGCAACGACATTTTTAACTGCATTTCGGTGGCTTTTGGTATTTTTATTTCCGCAAAATGTAGCAATTTTGTTTTTTTCTCAAGCCATTCATGCTTTTAGTTTTGCTCTTTTTCACTCTGCCGCCATTAGCTATCTTTTTACGCTATATACTCACAAATCTCTTGCGCAACAATTTTTTTCAGGCATCGCGTATGGCTTTGGCGCATTTTTCGGTGCGCTAATGGCAGGCTATGTTTATGAATTTTATCCGAAGTATCTCTTTTTTAGCTCGTTTATCATTGCGCTTATAGCAACTTACTTTTTATACTTATGGAATGCTCAAAAAAATAGACTAAAGAGTTGATTTTCGCTTCTTTAAACTTTTTTTGCTACACTTTCGCAATCAAAACTACTATACTATAATGTAATAGAAAATATAGGAACTTTATTTGAACTTAATTATCGTAGAATCACCGGCAAAAGCGAAAACTATAAAAAACTTTTTAGGTAAAGAGTATGAAGTAGTTGCTTCTAAAGGACATATAAGAGATTTGCCGAAAAATCGTTTTGGCATAACAATAGATGCCTCCAACCATCTTATACCTGCATACAGTGTGGCAAAAGAGAACTTAGCAACACTTAAACAGATAAAAGATTTGGCAAAAAAGAGTGATACTATCTATATCGCGACCGACGAGGATAGAGAGGGTGAGGCAATCGGATGGCACATAGCGCAGGCTATGGATAAAGATCCAAATGAGCTTCCTAGAATTGTTTTTCATGAGATTACTAAAAGTGCTATAAATAATGCGCTAGAGCATGCAAGAAAAATAGATATGAATATGGTAAATGCACAACAAGCGCGCCGTTTGCTAGATCGAGTAGTGGGGTATAAACTCTCTCCGCTTCTTAGCTCAAAAATACAAAAAGGTCTCTCTGCGGGTCGAGTTCAGTCATCTACCCTAAAACTTGTAGTTGACCGTGAGAGGGAGATAAAAGCTTTTGTAGCGCAAGAGTACTGGAGCGTAGATACGATGTTTAAAAAAGAGATAGAAGCAAATCTCATCTCTCACAAAGAGCAGAAGATTGATAAACTCTCCATCTCAAATAAAGCAGAGGCAGATGCAATTGTAGAGAGTGTAAAAAAAGACTCTTTTGTTATATCAAAGATTGAAACAAAAGAGCGAAAAACACAAACTCCGCCACCGTTTATGACATCTACGCTACAGCAGGTTGCTTCCGGTAAGCTAGGATTTACCCCAAAAAAAACAATGATGGTAGCACAGGTGCTTTATGAGGGTGTAAAAACTCCAAGCGGTACAAGCGGTGTTATTACATATATGAGAACGGACTCGCTAAATATGGCAATAGAAGCCGTAAATGCGGTTAGAGGCGTTATAAAGAGCAGATTTGGAGAAAAATATCTGCCTAAAGAGCCTAAGTTTTATGCAAAAAAAGCAAAAGGAGCACAAGAAGCGCATGAGGCAATCCGTCCTACAATGCTTGAGTTTACTCCCGAAGTTGCACAAAACTTTTTAAAGCCCGATGAGATAAAGCTATATCGTCTTATCTATGAGAGATTTATGGCATGTCAGATGAATGATGCGGTTTTTGAGCAGCAGAGTATTACTTTTAGCGGAAGCCAAAACGAGTATAGAGCAATCGGACGAAAGCTTACTTTTGATGGTTTTTATGCGATTAGCGGAAGCGAAGACAAAGATAAGCTTCTGCCTCAGTTAAAAGAAGGCGATAACGCGTCCATAGAGTCCATAAAAGCTGTGCAGCACTTTACGGAGCCGCCTGCTAGATACTCAGAGGCTTCATTGATCAAAAAGCTTGAGAGTGAGGGAATAGGGCGACCTTCAACATATGCCCCGACAATTGCAACACTAAGCAATAGAACTTATGTAACTATTGAGAAAAAGCAGATTATTCCTACCGAGATGGCTTTTACGGTAACAGAGATGTTGGAGAAAAATTTTTCAAATATAGTTGATGTAAGCTTTACCGCAAATATGGAAGAGAAGCTTGATGAAGTTGCAGAGGGTATAAATGACTGGCAAAAGCTTCTAAGCGATTTTTATATCTCTTTTGAAGAAAAAATTCAAGAGGGTAAAGAGAGCATAAAATCTCTCAAAGTGACAAAACCGCTAGGGAGAGCTTGCCCTAAATGCGGTGAAGAGCTGTTGCTTAGAAGCGGAAGATTTGGAGAATTTATAGCTTGCAGTGCATATCCGAAATGCAAATATACAGAACAAGTAGAGGGTGAAAAAAAGCAAAAAGAGGAAGCAGAGGTTGCTCCAAGCGGCGAGAAATGTGAAAAATGCGGTAGGGATATGATACTAAAGAGCGGGCGTAACGGTCAGTTTTTGGCTTGCAGCGGGTACCCTGAATGTAAAAATACAAAAAGCCTTAAACAAGAGAGTAAAACTTCAAGCATTCCTTGTCCTGAGTGTGGCGGACAACTTCTGTGGAAGCAATCCCGCAGAGGCTCTTTTTGGGGATGTCAAAACTACCCTAAATGCAAATTTATCTCAAAATTTGAGCCCTCTCTCATAAAGTGTAAACAAGAAGGGTGTGACGGTGCTTTGGCTTTTAGGGTTTATAGAGGCAAGGAAGTTTATGAGTGTCTTAAATGTAAAACGAGAACTCCAAAAGAGGATATAAAGTAGTTTTGTTATGAAAATAGGCGTTATATCGGATACACATAGAAAAGTTAAAAAAGCAAAAAGAGCCATTGATGTCCTAAAGGAAGAGGGTGCTGAGTTTATAGTACATGCAGGAGATATAGTTGAGCTTGAGGTTCTTGAACTTCTTCGCGACAGCGGGCTTAGATATGTAGCTGTTTACGGAAACAACGATGTGCATTTAGCAGAGTTCCATAATGATTTTAACCTTGTCCAAGAGCCGTACTTTTTCAAGTTATCGGGGTTGAAATTTAAACTTATGCATATCCCTTTTTATATGCTTCCGGATGCGGATGTCGTTATTTTTGGGCATACACATAAAGCTTATGTGGAGTATATAAACTCTACGCTTTTTTTAAACTCTGGAGAGGCATGTGCAAGAGATACATCCATCTCAAGATGGTCAATGCTTGAGATAAAAGAGAAAGAGTTTATAGTAACCAACTACTCAAGAGCAAATAAAAGCGAGAATATAGAGCGAGAAGTACTTAAATTTTTAAGAGAAACAAATGGATAAGAAGATTTTTTTATGCTCCATATGCAATATAAATAGCGGAACATGCAATGAAGACTGTAAGTTTTGTTCGCAAAGCGTCAGATACAGAGCCGATATAGAACGCTTTAAGCAAAAGCCCATAGATAAGATAGTGCAAGAAGCAATAGTCGCAAGAGATAGCGGGGCTTTGGGTTTTTGTCTTGTTACCTCCGATAAAGGGCTAAGTGATAAAACTTTAGAGTTTGTTTGCTCTATTGCAAAAGTTCTCTCAAAAGAGACTCCTGAGTTAAGGCTTATTGCCTGTAACGGGACTGCAACGCTAGAACAGCTTTTGGTGTTAAAAGATGCGGGAATTAAAGCTTATAACCATAATCTTGAAACTTCAAGAGCATTTTACCCGCATATCTGCACAACCCACTCGTGGGATGAGAGATATGAGACTTGCAAAAATGTCAAAGAGGCAGGTTTGGTTCTTATTAGCGGCGGTATATTTGGGCTTGGAGAATCTATGGAAGATAGAATCTCAATGCTAGAATCACTAAGAGATTTGCAACCTATGTCCGTTCCGATTAATTTTTATCATCATAATGAAGCGTTGGAGCTAAAACCAAATCCGCTTAGCATCGATGAATCGCTTGAGCTTATAAAGCTTACTAGAGAGATGATACCTGAGGCGCAAAGAATTATGGTAGCAGGAGGGCGAGAGCTTATGTTTAAAGAGAGAGTCGGCGAAATTTTCTCTTACGGGGCAAACTCCATAGTTGTAGGGAACTACCTTACTACGAGCGGCTGTGCCATTAGTAAAGATTTAGAGATGTTAAAATCTTTAAATCTTCAAGTCGCAACATCTGTTTAAGGCTACTTTATGAGCAGTACTTCGATACTTTTTATTGAGATTGCTCTGCTTATTATAGTCTCACCGATATTTTCAAATTTTACAAAGCTGCCTACGGCAGTTGTCGAGATTCTTCTTGGCTCTTTTGCTATTTGGATGGGTTTTTTAGATACAGATAATGAAGTGTTTAAAAGCCTCTCTAAAATAGGTTTTTTCTATCTTATGTTTTTAGCAGGATTAGAGATAGATTTAAAGCGCTTTATTGCGCGCAAAGATAATTTATTAAGACCAACTCTTATATATTTTACAATACTTTATGGGCTCTCTTTTCTTATATATCTCTTTTTTGATTTAAACCCTATTTATATAGTGGCTATACCGATTGTTTCTCTTGGAATGATTATGGTTCTGATAAATGAGTACGGAAAAGAGTTTAAGTGGCTTGAGATAGTTCTTATAGTAGGTGTTGTCGGAGAGATTATCAGTATCTCGGCTATTGTTATTTATGAGTCGTATATCCATCATGGAATCGGGCTTGATTTCTTTTTTAACATAATTATATTTGTCGGCGTACTTTTTCTTATATACCATTCATTTAGGCTTTTAAATACTCTTTTTTGGTGGTTTCCCGAACTTAAAAAAGTCATAATGCCCGAAAATGACGCAAAAGTGCAAAGTGTTCGTATAAGTGCCGCTCTCTTTATCATACTAGTTGCGGTTATGCATATACTTCATATAGATATGGTTTTAGGGGCATTCTTTGCCGGTATCTTTATATCTAACTTTTTTGAGCATAAAAAAGATTTGCCTCATACGCTGCACAAAGTGGGCTTTGGTTTTTTAGTACCTATATTTTTTATCTATGTCGGCACAACACTGGATTTAAATCTTATATTTAGCGGTAAAATACTCTTTAGTGCCCTTCTTATTTTAGCTGCAATTGTTTTTGTAAGAGTTTTAAGCTCATATTTGGCATATGGTTCACATCTAAACCCTATGGAGACTCTTTTATTTGCACTTGGTAACTCAATGCCTTTAACTTTTATCATAGCAATTGCAACTATTGCTTATGATGCGGCGCTTATAACAAAAAACGAGTATCTCTCTTTTGTGCTTGCAGGTATGTTATCGGGCATTATTATTATGAGTTTGTTAAAGTTTTTAATCTCAAAAATCTATAAAATAAAAACAGAGTAGTCCTTATGCCAAAAATCGACAATAAAGCATTTTATGCAACGGCGATACAAAAATACGGCATAACGGCTAAGGGCGTAAACTGGCACTCAAAAGAGTCTCAAAAAATGAGATTTGATATTATTTTAGAGTTATTGCCTCATGATATGAGCGGTTACAGTGTTGCAGATGCAGGGTGCGGATTTGGTGATCTTTACCTTTATATGACAAAAAAAGAGAGAATTCCAAAAGAGTATATAGGGATTGACTCGCTTGAAGATATGTATGCCATAGCATCAAACAACACCGGATGCAGTGTAGTGTTGGCAGATGTTTGCAAAGATGCTCTTCCAAATGCAGATTTTTACATATGCAGCGGCGCTATGAATGTACTAGAGAGTTTTGAAGCGGAGCTCTTTATGCATAACTGTTACAACTCTTGCAATTATGCTTTTGTTTTTAATGTGCTTTGCGGAGAAACAAAGAGCCAAACATATAACTATATGACAAAAGAGCAGCTCAAAGAGTTGGCTTCTAAGTTTGGAGTTTTGCATATCTTCTTTAGAGATGATTATATGAATGGCGATATAAGTGCAATTTTTTATAAAAAAAGAGATTTTTAATGTGCGCCATTTTTGGAATCATCGGAGAGTATGAAGATAAAAAAGCAAGGTTTGCACTATCGAAACTACTCCATAGAGGCAGTGATTTTTGCGGTATCGTAGAGAGGGAAGGTCTTTTTTTTGCACATCAAAGACTCTCCATAACGGAACTCTCAAGCCAAGCAAATCAGCCATTTGTTTATGAAAAAATAGCTATTTCTTTTAACGGAGAGATATATAACTATAAAGAGCTAAAAGCAGAGCTTAGGGAGAGTTTTGACTTTAAGACGCAAGGAGAGGTTGAGGTAATTCTTGCGGCATATCTTAGATGGGGTATTGAGTTTGCAAAGCACTTAAGAGGTATGTTTGCCATTGCGATTTTGGATGATAGTACGCTATATCTCTTTCGTGATAGGCTTGGTAAAAAGCCAATTTTTTACATGAACACTCATTCATTTGTCTTTGCTTCGGAGATAAAAGCACTTGTGCCGTTTTTAGATAGCGTAGAGATGGATGAAGATGCGCTTCTTAGCTACCTCTCTTTTTTAGCGCCGACTCCCCCTTTTACTTTTTTTAAAAATATCAAAAAGCTTGGTGCAGGCGAATATCTTTGCCTAAAAGATGGCAAAGTAAGCATTCAAAAATATTTTGATTTGCTAGATGCTAGACCAAACCTTATTTGCGATAGAGATGAAGCGCTCTTTAGGCTGGATGAGGCTTTAGATGAGGCTGTAAAAATAAGGCTAAGCAGTGATGTGCCTATGGCATCGCTGCTCTCGGGCGGTATAGACAGTGCCGCTATAAACGCATATGCACTTAAAGGCGGCATACAACTACAAACATATACCATAGGGTATAAAGAGTTTGGCAAATATGATGAGAGAGCAAATGCAAAAGAGAGCGCGAGGCTATTGGGCGTTAAAAATAGAGATATCGAGATATCGCAGCAAGAATTTTTAGACTCAAGCGAAGCTGTTTTTGATGCGCTTGATGAACCGTTAAACGACCCTGCATCAATTCCTCTTTATCTTTTGTTTAAAGAGATAAAAAAGGACGGCTACAAAGTAGTCTTAAGCGGAGAGGGAAGCGATGAGCTTTTTTTAGGATACAGACAATATTTTGAGTATATAGATATAGAGATGCTTAAAAAGCTAAAAAATAAAAATTGGCTAAGCGGCTATTTTCACTCTAACTTTTCTATGAATAGAGAGTGGGAGAGGTATAAAAGAGTCTTCGACGGCTCACTGCTCTTTAGAACGAGCGGCGAGAATTTTACGGATTTGCAAAAGAATGTTTCAATGAGAAGAAATATCCGTGATAATGAGTCGCTTAAATATATAAATAGTTATAGAGAGAGGTTTGAGCGCTCAAGCCATAAAGATGAAACTATCTGGTATAGCTATATCGATTTGCATCTTTTTCAAGCAGAACACTACCTCGCAAAGCTTGATAGAATCAGTATGGCACACACCATAGAAGCGCGGACTCCTTTTTTGGATCACAATCTAGTATCGCTTATTTTTAGCATAGACCCTAAACTCCGTTATGAAGACGGCATAACAAAATCACTCTTAAAATCGCTTTTGGCGCCATATGTGGATAGTAAAATTTTATCGAGAAAGAAGAAGGGTTTTTCAAATCCTTTTATGGAGTATCTGGTACTAAGTAAAGAGATAGAGCTTATAAATGAGGTAAATGAACAAACAGGACTTTTTAAAAAAGAGGTTTTAGAAGATCATATTCAAAAAGCAAAAAACGGAGCGTTTAAACAGCACATATGGGGGCTATATGTGCTGAGTTGTTGGATAAAAAAGTACCTTCTATAGCTCTTCTTCGACTCTAAGTGAACTAAGAGGAAGAAACTGTGAAATCTCAGGGTCATAGTACTCTATCTCGCCGCTTTGTATATCATAAATCCAACCGTGAATAGCAATTTCTCCGTTATCAACTCTTTTTTTAACAGATGGGTAGGTTAATAGGTTTTCTAGTTGTGAAACTACTGAGAGCTTTTCCGTCAAACGATATAGAACTTCTTTATCTGCATTTAGCCCTAATGCTAAAATCGCTTGTGCTTTTGCGCTATCTCCAAGTGTTAACCATGTTTTAGTATGTATTAGTTCTGGATTTGTTGCGCAGCTTTTAGTATGAATAGCTTCTATTGCACCACACTTTGTGTGTCCGCAAACAATAATGTTTTTTACCTCTAAAATACTCACTGCGTACTCTATAGCAGAAGCAGTCGAGTGAAAGTCCTCATCCGGTTTATAGGGTGCGACAAAATTACCGATGTTTCTTACGACAAACAAATCTCCGGGAGCGCTTTTTGTTATAAGGTTTGGCAGGACTCTGGAGTCGGAACAGCCGATATAGAGCGCTTTTGGAGTTTGCCCTTTATGAGCCAATTGTAAAAACTCTTTTTCGTAAGCTTTAAAGAAGCTTTTTTGAAAAAGTTCATTGCCTAAAATCATATTGTTATAGATCATTTATAAACCTTTTGGAGAGTTTTTGTGGCGAAATTATACATAAAGAAAGAAAACTGCCATTACTTTAGCGCCTAATGATTTATTGAAGTTTCGAGATATTTTTTTACATCCTGTGCGTTGCCGCGAAATACAATGTTGTTTGAACGCTTTTGTATCTGATAATCATACATTGGGTCGTAATACTCTCTTAAGAGATACTCTACCCACTCTTTGTACTTCTCATAAGAGCCTTTTTTTATCTGTTCATCGACTCCGCTTTTAAAAAGAGTGCATACAATAGCATATTTTTCATAGCCAAGCCGTTTTTCTATGCGTTTCATAGCGCTTTGTATGTTTTGTTGCCATGCTTCAAAAGCATCTTCAAAATCTGCCCTCTTGTAGTTTGTTTGTGCTTCTATAACATATTCCTCAAGCGTAATCTCGATTCGCTTCTCTATGGAAGTCTCAAGGATAACAAGAGGTGCTTCCGCCATAGCTGAAATAAAACTCTTAGGCATAAATACACTGCCGATATGTTTTCCTTCATCCTCAAACAGAAGATAGCTAAAACCCTTTTGTATCTTTTGAATCAATGCATAAGCAAGGTTGTTTTCAAAATTTATCTGTGAGGTTTGCGGTGTGATTTTTTGACCAAATGATGAACCTCTATGATTTGCAAGGGCTTCTAAGTCTATGGCATAAGGCAACTCTCTTAAAAATATTGTTTTTCCGCATCCGGTTCTACCGCCGAGAATAAGAGGCTTAAAACTAAAAAGCGATGCGTCAATTTCATTTAACAAGTAGTTTCGAAACGCTTTGTATCCGCCCTTTATGCGGCTTATTTCCCTGCCGCTCTCTCTTATCCACTGTTGCGCTATTTTGGAGCGTTGCCCACCGCGAAAACAGTAAAGCAGTGCATCGGGGTTTGCATCTATAAAATCACACCACGCCCGCACCCGCTCTTCTTTTACATCACCGCTTACAAGTTTATGTCCTAACTCTATCGCTTTTGCATTGCCCTCATTTTTGTAGCAAATACCGACAAGGCGGCGTTCTTCATCATTCATAATAGGCAGATTGACAGCCTCCAAAAATGCTCCGCTTTGAAACTCAACGGGTGCGCGCACATCTAAAAGAGGCGTTTTGTTTAGAACGATGGACTTAAAATCATCATAAAATTCAGCCACTAAAAAACCTCGACCAAATGCTCTTTTTTTGCAACCGTCTCGCCGATTGGCTCAAGTGTCAAACCTGCCTCACGCACCACTTCATAAAAAGCATCCACTCCGCTTTTTTTCACAAAAACAAGCAGACCGCCCGATGTTTGCGCATCACAAAGTATCTCTCTCTGCTGTTGCGTCATAGGGGAGATTTTATGCCCGTAACTCATAAAATTTTTGCGTGTTCCACCGGCGATACATCCAAGTTCTCTATACTTTTCTACATTCGGCAGAAGCGGTACTTTTTCAAACCATATATTTGCACTTATGCCGCTTGCCTCACACACTTCGCTTAGATGCCCCAAAAGACCAAAGCCCGTCACATCCGTTATGGTAACAATACTATCAAGCGGAGCGAGAGATGCACCGATTTTGTTAAGTGTCGTCATCGCCTCAATTGCTACGGTAATGTCGTTCTCTTCTATCTTTTTTTGCTTTTGTGCCGTGGTAAGTATGCCTATGCCGATAGGTTTTGTTAAAAATATATAACAATCCTCCATCGCTGAGCTATTTTTCATAAGGTTTTCATTTTGAACTATGCCCGTAACTGCAAGTCCAAAAATCGGCTCAGGCGAGTCTATGGAGTGCCCGCCTGCAAGAGGAATGTTTGCATCCCTGCATGCGGCACGCCCACCCTCGATAACCTCTCTTGCAACATCTACTGAGAGTTTATCAATTGGCCATCCAAAAATCGCAATCGCCATCAAAGGCTTGCCGCCCATCGCATAGATATCACTTAGCGCATTTGTTGCAGCAATTTGCCCAAATGTAAAAGGGTCATCCACGATAGGCATAAAAAAGTCCGTTGTAGAGAGAACAGATGTGCCATCTCCCAGATCATACGCTGCGGCATCATCTTTAAACTTATTTCCTACTAGAAGCTGTGGGTAGAGAGGCTCTAAAGCAGTGCTTTTTAGGATTTCATCAAGCAGCATAGGAGAGATTTTGCACCCACACCCCGCGCCGTGACTATACTCCGTAAGTTTTATTTTCTCCATTTCTTTCCTTTTTTATATCTAAAGAGCGGTGATTTTTCTAGCACTCAAAAAGAGATAATCTTTTCCCGTAACTACCACTCTGTACTTTTTTTGTTGAAGATATTTTTTACAAAAATGTATATCTTTTAGAACAAGGCTAAGCTCGCTAAAGCTATAGTTTGGAGCTTTTGCACCGTAAATCATCTCGCTATCAACCCATCTGCAGTTTGGAAAACCAAGCACAATCGCACCGCCCTCTGCCAAATAGTTTTGGTACATGGACATAAAAGCGGCATTAAACTCTATGTTTGAACTCTGCAGTGTCCCTATGGAGATAATAAGGTCAAATTTTCCAAGATTAAGCTCACTTAGATTGTTAATATCATGGCAAATAAATTCTATATTTTTATCTTCAAAAAAATCTGTTTTTGCGTACTCTATGGCAGATGGTGAGTAGTCAATACCCACAAACTCTATCTCTGTAAAAGTATCTTTATTTAGCATCTCTTTGATAACTCTAAATTCATCGCCTCTATTTACTCCGAGATTTAGCACTCTTTTTTTGCTTTTGATATCTACAAAAGATAGCGCTTCTTGATAGTAGTATAAAAAGCTAAATTGCGAAGTTTTATCTATTTGAAAAAATTGGCTCCGTGTTCCATACTTTTCCACCCCTTTTTCTTCATTATGAAAGGAGTTCTCTTTTTTTAGTTTGTAAAATGAAAGTATAGCAGAGTCCGCTTTTTTTGTGTGAGTAAGAAGTTTTAGAGAAAAAATTTGGGCTAAGTCTATAAAGGCTTTATAACCGATTCTCTCAATATCTGCTTCCAATAATTCTATCTCAAAATTTTCCCCCTCTTTTATGATAAGGTTACGAAAAAAGTCAAGAATTTGTTGCGGTGTTTTGCTTGTTAAATCATATGCCATTTAAAGAGTATTGTATGCTCTATCGCCGGCATCACCTAGTCCGGGGATAATAAACTTATCATCATTTAGCTTTTCGTCAATTTGCGCTATATATATGTCAATATCGGGATATTTTGAGCTAACAACGCTTAAACCTTCAGGCGAGCCGATAATGTTGAGCGTAACTATTTTTAAAGGCTCTCTGTTTTTGATAAGTTCAATTGCATCGACCATAGAGCCGCCTGTTGCAACCATCGGGTCAACTAAAATAATAGTTTTTCCCTTGCATTCGGGAAGCCTGTCGTAATATAGCACGCTTTTGTGTGTAACTTCATCTCTTTTCATAGCTAAAAAGCCGCCCACGGCATTTGGCAGAGTATTCATTGCGCTCTCTAGCATAGGAAGTCCGGCTCTTAGAACGGTTGTGACTATGATATTTTCTTCATCTATGGACTCAAAGCTACCTTTTCCCCGCCAAGTTAAGATCTCTTTTTTAACTAGCGAAGCATTTTTAAGCGCTTCATAGAGAAGCTGTTTCGTGAGCTCTGCTACAATATGCCTAAAACGCACCGCATCGCTTTTTTGGTCTCTTAGATGTGTAATAAGAGTTTTTGTAAGCGGATTTGTAAGTTCATAAATCATTTTATGCCCCTTTATATACTATTAGGAAATTGTACAGTTGTAAATATTCATATGCTCTTAATTTTTGCCAAATTATCTTTACCTATTTTTATAACACTTTTTCTAATAGCTCCAAGCAGATAGTCAACATCGCATATGTCTTGTGAATAGTGGATACTTACGCGAAGCCACCCAGGTTTTGTTTCTAAGTTTGAGTTGTCGTCAAGCTCTAAAAGATCATGCCCGTAAGGTCCTGCACATGAACATCCGGCACGAGTTTGCAGTCCGTTTTGCCTTGATAAGTAAGAGCATAGCAAATAGGGGTCGATACCCTCTATGTTAAAAGAGACTATACCTATATTTTCTTTGTCCAAATTACCGTAAATCGTGCATTTTGGTATCTCTAAAAGACCGTTGATTAAATGTTTCATAAGTAAATCTTTCTCTTTTTTAATCCAAGTAAAACCTATCTCGTTGCGAAGCTGGTATGCCAAAGTTGCTCTAATTAGCTGTAGTATAGGAGGTGTTCCGGCGTCTTCTCTGGACTCTTTTTCATTTATGAAAATATGTGTATTTTTATTGACATACTCAACAGTTCCGCCGCCTGCAAATGTAGGAGCGATACTCTCATCAATTAGAGATTTTCTTATAACCAAAATACCGCAAGAACCGGGACCACCGATTAGTTTGTGCGGAGAGAGAAACATTACATCGTAAAAAGATGAAGGAATATTCATATACGGAGATGATGCGGCGGCATCAAAGCATACGATTGCTCCGTATTTTCTAAGAACGGCAGAAATCTCTTCATATGGAGTGATGATGCCCGTTACATTTGAAGCTACGCAAAAGGAGCCTATAATTTGAGGGTGTTTGCTTGTTTTTAAAACATTTTCAAGCTGTTCTAAGTCAATTGTTCCTTCACTGTTAATCCCGATACGAATAGTATCGCAGAGGGCTTCACGGTAACTGACTTCGTTTGAATGATGCTCATAGGGTCCTACAATTACCAACGGGCGAAGTGTGCTGTCATTTTGGATATTAAATCTTTTGCGGGTTGCAGGTGGAATGTAGATCCCTAAAATTTCTTGAAATCTCTTAATTGCCGAAGTTGAGCCGCAGCCGCTTGGCAAGATGGCAAAGTCTGATTCTAGCTTTAGCAAACTTTTTAGATGTCTGCGTGCTATAGTATAATAAAAGTCTGTTTTTGCAGCCATTGATGCCTCTTTGGAGTGCGTATTTGCGTATGTTTTCAATACCTCGTCTATACGGGACTCTATGGTTTTATATGCCAACCCTGAAGCTGTATAGTCAAAATAGTGTTTTTTATGTACCCCTATAATATTTTTTTTAATATTCTCTTTTAAATATTTTCTACTGCCAAGCAACGGTCTAAATATATCTTTATTCATCTATTTTTCCTTTTACATATTCATAAAAACTTTTGTGATGGCTGCTAAGATAGCTATTAATTAAGTTCTCAACGGCATTAATCGCATCATCCGCAATAAATTTTATCCCTGTGTTTTTGCCGAAGTTGCTCTTTTCTCCCTCTAAGTTACCACCCAATATAAGCTCAAAACCTGAAACAAGTTCGCCGTTATGCTTTACTTTACAGCCCAGTAACCCTATATCAACGATATGAGGATGTGCGCATGAATTTGGGCATCCGTTGACGCTAAAAGAGAGCCTCTCATCAAAATGCGGAAATTTAAGCTCGAGATGTTCTACTAGCTTTGTCGCCAAATCTTTTGTTTCCGAAACGGCGTATTTACAAAAATTCATCCCCGTGCAAGAGATTGTTTTTGCCCTAAATGGAGACGGGTTTGCATCGATTCCTATCTCTTTTAACTCCTCAACCACAAAAATGGCATTTTCACTCGGCAAATCGGTAATAACAAAATTTTGCGCCGTTGTCGCTCTGATGGCAGTAATCTCATATTTTTTAGCTATCTTTAAAAGCCCATCTAGCCCATCAGCTCCCATTTTTCCGCCGTTGATTGCACACCCTATGTAACTTCTGCCGCTCTTTATGCTCTTGTGCACGCCAAAATGCTCTCTTTTTGCATATGGGGTATAGCGCTGCACATCATCTAATTGAAGTGAAAAACCTGTTTTTGAATGCAATATTTCAACAAAATTCTCTATCCCCATTGAATCCAGCAGATGCCCAAGCCTTGCTTTGTTTCTGTTCTCTCTGTTACCGTAGTCTCTGTAAATCTCGGTAACCGCTTGTGTGACTGCTAAAACATGCTGTGGTGCAATGGTGCCGATATAAGATGCTATGCGCTTGTTTGATGCCAAACCGCCACCCACACGCACATCAAAGAGGACTTTGCCATCAGCACTTTTTTTTGCATTAAAACTCAAATCCTGTATCTCATGAGGTGTACAATGTTTAGAGCAACTGCTAATTCCTACCTTGTATTTTCGTGGAAGATTGGAGATTTCTCTGTTTGCGTCAAAGTAGTTGTTAACCTCTTTTGTTATCGTCTCTACATCGTAAAGGCGCTCTTTATCTACATCGCTAATCGGGCAGGTAACAACATTTCTGGCAACATCTCCTGCCGCAAAAGCGGTAGTAAGCCCCGCCTCACCAAGAAGAGAGAAAATTGCAGGCAAATCTTTTACTTTTATGAAGTGAAACTGCAAATCCTGTCTTGTCGTAAAGTCAGCAGTGCCTCTTGCATACTTCTTTGAAATCTCTAGAGCGGCTTCAAACCCTTTTATGTCCAGCCTGCCGCCCTCTAGCTTAACTCTTAACATAAAGTAGAGCGTGTCGTCATTTTCATCTTGAAGATTTCTGTTTTGAGTATATAGCCCGTACCATTTAAACCTGTCTATATCCTCTGGGTCAATCTCTTCTCCTGTCTGTGCATAGCGGTAGATATCCTCTAAGACATCCAAGCCGTCTTTTTCTCTCTTTATCCGCTCAACTCTTTGTGCTTTTGTCTCTTTTGACATATTTTTTCCTAAAAAATCTCTTTTGCTTCCCAGTGCGGAAAATGTTTCCTCACAAGTGCGTTTAGCTCTATCTCGAACTCTGAGAACTCGCGAGCTTTTGTTTTTGAAGGCTCCTCAGATTTTTGGACTATCATCCCAGCCCCTACCGTGTTGTTTGTGACTCTGTCTATGATTATAAAACTCCCCATAGCCTTGTTTTTAATGTATGAGTCATATGCCAAAGAGCTTTTAAGCTCGAGTTTCGCATAGCCTATTTCGTTTAAATTTAACAAATTTGCACTCTGATGCTCAAGCGTATTTACATCCGTTTTATAGTAAAAACTATCAATGCTTCCGACACTAAGCGATGAGGCTCTTTTTATAAAATATTGCTTATGTTTTAAGAGCGGCTCTTCACTCATCCAGACTATATTTACATCAAAAACATCCGCGCTATCTGGTTGTTCGTCACTCTTTACGATAACATCTCCGCGGCTTATATCTATCTCGTCTTCAAGTGTAACGGTTATTGCCTGCTGTGCGTACGCATACTCAAAATTGCCATCATATGTGACTATCTCTTTTACTTTAGAGCTTTTTTTTGATGGCAAAACGGTGATGCTATCTCCAACGCTTATAACGCCCGAAGAGATTGTCCCGCAGTATCCTCTAAAGTCAAGGTTTGGTCTGTTTACATACTGCACGGGGAGTCTAAAATGAACCAAATCTCTGTCGCTTTCTATCTCGATGTTCTCCAAGAGATGCAAAAGCGTCTCCCCTTTGTACCACGGAGTTTTTTGGCTCACATCAACAACATTGTCGCCATTTAGGGCAGAGAGAGGAATGATGGTAATATCTTCGCTCATTCCTATCTCT